>CAZRAI010000007.1:0-3734 GCA_964598115.1 uncultured Candidatus Saccharibacteria bacterium
TCTTTTGATTTTTAGAGTTAATCTTGAGTGCTTTTTTTAAAATTTCTTCTCCAAGCGAAAGTTTTGAAAAATCAAAAGCTCCCCAACTATGATAAAGAGTTCCTACCATTAAATAACCCCGATAATCCAAAGGGTTGTCTTGAATACTTTTTTTAAGTTCTTGAACTCCAAATTCAAAATTTTCAATAATTTTCTTTTTTAAACCCAGAGAGTAATTTTTGTTTAAAGAAAGCCTACTTAGTGTTTCTGCAAAAAATATTCTTTTTTGATATTTTCCTAAAGGGGAGGTTTCTAAACTTTTTTTGAAAAAATCTAATTTTTGAGAAATATCTTGAGAACGCAGAGCCTGAGCAAAATAAAGATTTGCCATGGTTGGTTGAAAAACAAATTTCACAAAAGAAAAAATAAAAGTTATTAAAATAAAAAAAATAAGAAAACTTTCAAAAAAACTTAATTCTTCATCCAATTTTTTTTGAGAAAGATTTTTTTGAAACTCTTTTTTTCCAATAAATCCTAAAATCAAAAAAAACATTAAATAACTGCTTACCATATCAAATACAGTCAAGTTTTGTAAAAAATAAGTAAGTAAAATCACAGAAAAAATTGAAAATGTCCAAAAATTTATTTTCTTTTGAGAAAATTTTTGCCAAAGTAAATAAAAACTTACCAAAAAAATGCCAATATAGCTCACCAAAGCAAAGATTCCTCCGCTAATGAGGGTATCTAAAACAATATTATGAGCCCTATCAAACCAGATCTCACTTCCATATTCGCGCAAAACGAGGCGAGGATCAAAATATTTTACAAAAGCAAATTCAAAATTTTCAGGTCCCCAACCAAGATAAGGTCTTTCTAAAAACCCTTTCCAGGCTTCCTCCCAAACAACATATCTTCCCTTAAAACCTAAATTTCCCAAAATTTGATAAACAAAACTTCCTTTTTTCAAAGAAAGATAACCTAAAAAAAGAGAGAAAGAAAAAAAGAAAAAAAGAAAAAAAATAGCACAAAGTTTAATTAATCCTTTTTTCTTAAAAGAAAGATACAAAAAAGGAAGTAAAAATAGTCCTCCAATAACTGAAAGAAAGCTTGCGCGTGCCTCGGTGAAAAAAAGAGTCAAAATTCCCAAAATTCCGGCAGTTATCAAAAGTGTTTTTATTTTAAATTCTTTTTTTTGAAAAAAAAGATAAGAAGCCAAAAAAATATTAAAAAGCAAGTATGAACCCAAAAAAGAACTATTTCCTAAAGTCGCTCCTTCTTTGCTTAAAGCCCAAACTCCTTTTGCACAAAAAGCAATATTTTTTAAAGCAATTAAACTTACAATAACAGAAACTCCAACTGAAACTTCAAAAATTTTTTCCCAATGAAGTTCTTTTTGAAAAAAAGAAGAAAGAACTAAAAAGAAACACAAAAGATGGAACCACATTGAAAGACCTGTCATTCTTTCATAGTATGACCAAAAACTTCGCGAAGGATTAACTCCAAAAATTCCTGCCAAAGATAAAAAAAATAAAAACAAAACTATAAAGAAAAAAAGTAAGTTAAATCTTGGACGATATTTTTTCTCAAAAATAATTAAAATCAACCATGCAGTAAAAATTATTTCCACCAAAGCCATAAAATAAAGAGACTTGGGAGCAACAAAAGGAAAGAAAAATGACTCAACTACTACAAGAGGTGTTAAAAGAATTAAAATTGTTCCACCAAAAATAATCCATTTTAAAATTAAAGATATTGAATTCATATTATTTTCCTTTTTCAAGATACACTTTTCTTACAGGCCAGGAAATCTCTATTCCTTCTTCATCATATCTTTTTTTAAGAACTTTTATAAACTCATGAACTACAATCCATTTATAAATAGGTTTTTTTACTCTTAAGATAATTGAAAAATTAATGTTAGAATCACCAAAGGTGTGATAGCGCACAAAAGGTTCAAAATCTTTAACCGCACCTTCAACTTTTTTTTGAATCTCTTTGGCTACATCAATTGTTACCTTTTCTACTTTTTCAAGATCAGAAGTGTAACTTACTCCGCACTGAATAACCACTGACATCTCTTCTTCTGGTGCTGAAAGATTTGTAATTATACTTTGAGCAATTTTGGAATTTGGAACTACAATGATGGTGTTAGGAAGAGTTCTGATTCTTGTTGAGCGCCAACCAATGTCTTCAACAAAACCAGAAATTCCTCCTTCAAGTTCAATAAAATCTCCAGTGCGCACAGGTCGATCAGAGATTAAATGCAAACCCGCAAAAAAATCAGAAAGAGTGGACTGAAGCGCAAGACCAATTGCTAATCCTCCAATACCCAAAGTAGTCAAAAGAGGAGTAATCTTAATTCCTAAAGTGTCCAAAATAATCAAAAAAGCAATAAGATAAATAATAAAACTTAAAAAAACACCAATAATCCGGGGCGTCTTCTCAAATTTTTTTTCTACTTTTAACCATCTTATTGTCAAAAACGAAACTATTTTCGCTAAAACATAAGCAGAAAGAAGAATGAAAATTACTTTAAAAATTTCAGTTAAAATTTGAGAGATCCCCTTAAGAAATGAAAGGGAAACCAAGCCAAAATATAAGCCTAAAAGCAAAATGAAAATATAAAGTGGCTTTGTAAATATTTGTAAAAGAACATCATCAACGTCGGTTTTGGTTTTTTGAGCAATTCTTTTTAAATAGCGGGTTAAAAAAATATGCAATACTTTACTTAAAATAAACGATCCAGCGAGGATGAGAAAAGATGTAATAATTTCTCTTAAAAAAGAAAATTTCTCTGGCATAATGGATTGATTTTATTATACTTAAATTGGAAATGATTTGAAAAAATTTTTAAGATTTAAAATTTTTATGCTTCTTTTGAGAAACATAAAATTTATTGTTACTCAAGATGAAAAAAGAAGAATTCTTGAAAACTGTGATGTTTTGGTAGAAAAAGGAAAAATAAAAAAAATAGAAAAAAATATAAAAGTTTCTCAAAAAGTAAAAGTTTTTGATTGTCAAAAAGGAATTTTACTTCCTACTCTTTTTAATTTACATACCCACCTTTCAATGACTCTTTTTAGAGGATTTAAGGACCATTTGCCTCTTCATCAATGGTTAAAAGAAATTTGGAAAAAAGAAATAAAACTTACTCCTCAAGATATTAAAACAGGTTCAACAATAGGAATAAAAGAACTTTTATCTAATGGAACCGGTGGTTTTCTTGATATGTATTTTTTTCCAAAAGAGACCGCGAAAATAGCAAAAAAAATTAAAATTAAAGCAATGCTTGGGGAACCAGTAATTTCAATATTACCTATAAAACTTGATGAAATAATAAAAGAAACAAAAAATCTTTGCGAGGAGTATAAGAATGACTCTTTTATAAAAATTTGTCTCAATCCTCACAGTATCTATACTGTTTCAAAAAATGACCTTATAAAACTCAAAAATTTTGCTAAAAAAAATAATCTTTTTTTTCATCTTCACCTTTCAGAGACAGAAAAAGAAGTCAAAGAATGTCAAAAAATTTATAAAAAAAGACCTGTAGAGTTTTTAGATGAAATTGGACTCTTGGATGAAAAAACAATTCTGGCTCATGTAATTTGGGTCACAGAAAAAGAAGTTAAAATTTTAAAAAAAAGAAAAGTAAAAGTTGTCTCTTGTCCTCAATCTAATTTAAAATTGGCTTCAGGAATTTTTAACTTCCCTCTTTTTAGAAAATATAAAATCAAAATTTGTCTTGGTACAGATGG
>CAZRAI010000007.1:3834-13326 GCA_964598115.1 uncultured Candidatus Saccharibacteria bacterium
CTGATAAAGTTAAATTTAAAATTGGAATTTTTTTATCTTTTATTTGAGGAAACCACTCTACAAGATTTTTTAGTTTTTGGGGAAATTCTGAGGTAACATTTTTAAGTTCTTCAACAAAAATAGGAATGAACTTAAAAATAACAAAAGAAAAAAGAACTATTATCAAAAAAAACAAAAATAAAACTGAAATCGCTCTTGGGATTTTTCTTTTTTCTAAATAATCAACAACGGGTAAAAAAGCTCCTGAAAAAACAATTCCCAAAAAGAAAAGAATAGCAATTTCACGCAGAAGATAAATAAAATAAATCCCTAAAACGATTAAAATAAATTTTAACCATTCTTTCATACTTTTATTTTAAGGCAATAAATCACTCTTTCAATAAAACAAAAAAAACAAAGAATAGCTATCAAAGCAACAAAAAAACTCAAAATTTTAAGTTTAATTATCCCCCCGATGAGTACTCCCATATAAAAAGTACATCTTTCAGGTCTTGAAAAAAAACCTATTTTTTTTTCTTTTCGTAAAAGTCCCTTCTCAAAAGCGGCTGCCTTTGAATAGGTAATCATCATTGAGAAAAAAAGAGCCAAAAGAACCCATAATTTAAAAGGTAAAAAAAATTGAGGGGGATTTAAAAAAAACAATCCCAGAAAAAAAAGAAATTCAACGATCCTATCAGAGATGGTATCAAAAAAAGCTCCTTTGATTGAAACTCTTTTGGTCGCGCGCGCTACTGCTCCATCAACAAAATCAAAAAGAAAAGAAAAGAAGAAAAAAACTGCTCCTAAAAAAAGATTTTTAAAAAAAAGAGAAACCGCTCCAAAAAGAGCAAAAATTAAAGTAAAAGATGTAAGAAAATTCGGATGGAATTTTCTGAAAAGTTTTACCAAAAATTTTTCTAAAAATTTAAATTTTTCTCTTTTTTGATAAAGCATTTTTAATTTTAACTATCCCTTTTTTGAAGTGATCTTCAATTTTTTCAAAAAGAGTATACTCTTTTCCAAAGATTTTAACTTCTTTTTTTAAAATTTTCTCTAAAATTTTTTTTTCATCTAAATTTTCTCCATCAAATAAAAGTCCTCCTTTTCCTAAAAATTTGGGAAAATGAGCGTCAGAACCTGCAGTAGTTACTTTTTGAGGAAAAATTTTTTGAAGTCTTTTTGCTTTTTTGTTAGCAAATTTAAAAAGAGAGGCATTAAAAATTTCAAATCCATCAGCAAACTCTAAATTCTCTTTTAATTTTTGTGCCGGAGGTAGACCATACGGATGAGCAATGATAGCTATCCCACCAGCCCTTTTTATTTCTTTTATCGTTTTTTTCCCTGAAAGACCATCTGGAATTTTCTTTTTTATATTAATCCCAAGAATATCTCCATCTTTGGATTTAATCTCAATTCCTGGAATGACAATAAGTTTTTTATCAAAAGAAAATCTTAAAACCTCAACTGCTCCTTTTGTTTCGCTATGATCTGTAATGCAAAGAATATCTAGTCCTACTTTTAAAGCCTGATTTACTATTTCTTTGGGAGAAGAGAAAGCATCATATGAAAAAGATGTATGAATATGAAAATCACCTTTTAACATATTGGAGCAAGAAGTTCTCCTTTTTTTTCACCTACTTTCACCATAGCTTCAAAATGGGCGGAAGGGGATCTATCTTTAATTTTAAATCCAAATCCATCCTCGGCTTTTACTATCTCACCAGAAGATACTCCAATCATTGGTTCAATGCAAAGAACCATATTTTTTTTGAGTTTCATTCCTTTTTTTCTTTTTCCAAAATTTAAAACCTGGGGTTCCTCATGAAGTTTTTTCCCGATGCCATGCCCACAAAGTTTTTTTACTACATGAAATTCTTGAGATTCAACATATCTCTCAATCGTGTTTCCAATATCTCCGGTGGTATTTTCTTCTTTTGCTTTTTTAATTGCAAGTTTCAAAGCTTTTTTACAAACTTTAATTAACCTTTTTTTAGTAAAATCAATCTTTCCAACTCCTACTGTTGTTGCCATATCTGCATTATATTTTTTATATTCAATTCCTACATCTAAACTTACAATATCTCCTTCTTTTAAAATATAGTCTCCTGGAACGCCATGAGCAACAACTTCGTTTACCGAAACGCACATTACTGAAGGAAATCCACTCTCACCCAAAAAATTCGGTTTTACTTTAAATTTTTTCATCCAAAAAAGAGCCTCTTTTTCTAATTTTTTTGTTTTTATTCCTGGAACAACAACTTTTTTTAATTTCTTTAAAATCTCAGCCAAAATTTCAGCTGCCTCTTTCATTATTTTTATTTCAGAGTTAGTCTTAACAAGGTTCATTTGTCAAAATTTTTTCAATTTTTTTGAAAATTTTCTCAGGTAAAGGACGAGCATCGATTTTAAAAAGTTTTATTTTTCTTTTTTCAAAAAAATCTACTAAAGGCAAGGTTTTTTCCTTAAATTCTTCAAATCTTTTATCTAAAATTTCAGGCTTATCTATTTTTCTTTTAATAAGTAAAGAACCATCAAGAGGACATCTTTTTAATTTTTCCATTCCTTTAAGATTTAAAATCGGATGACGCAAAAGAGAGCAGATTCTTCGAGAAAGAAGTCTTTTTTTAAGAACTGATTTCGGACATTCAAAATAAAAAACAAAAATATTTTTTTTGGAAAAAAACCTTTCTAAAAGAGGAGTTATTTTCTCTCCTTCATAAAGAGTTCGGGGAGAGGCAGAAAAAACAATTCCTTTTTTTTGTTGAGCTATCTCTTTAATTTTCCTTTTTACTAAAAAAACAACAAAAGGAGGAGGACAAAGTTTTCCACTTTTCCAAATTTTTTCTATTTCTTTTACTTGATAACGTTTGCCATCAATTTTAAAAGTTTTTTCTTTTTCTTCACTGAAACATCTTTCAAGAAGTTCTGAGGTCTCAATGTGATAAAGATTAAATTTTTCAGCAACCAAATTTGCCTGAAGTCCCTTTCCTGAACCTGGCGGTCCAATAAAAATAATCACTTTTTGGTTGATTTTATTTCTCATATCCCCTCATTTGAAGTTCTGTTTCTAAAATTTTCCAAGTTTCTAAAATAACGGCTACAATAATTAAAAGAGAGGTTCCTCCAACAAGAAATGAAAAAACAGCCACTCCGGTAAACTTTTGAACAAAAGAGGGAGAAATCGCAATCAATCCCAAAAAAACTCCTCCAAAAACAAGAATTCTTGTTAAAACTCGTGAAAGATAATTTTCTGTTTCTTTTCCTGGTCTTACTCCAGGAATAAAAGCTCCCATTTTTTGAAGATTTTCCGCGACGCTTTTTGGATCAAAAGTAACTGCTGTATAAAAATAAGTAAAAAAGAAAACTAAAATAAAATATAAAAAAGAGTACCAAAAAAGATTTTGGGAAAAATTTAAAGAAATTTCAGAGATTTTTTTTAAAAAAGGATTTTCACTGTGAGCAAAAAATGAACCTATCATTGAAGGAGCAATCAAAACAGAAATTGCAAAAATAATTGGAATCACTCCTGCAGGATTTAATGGAACTGGAAGAAAGGTTTTCACTCCTCCAAAAATTTTCCTTCCCCTAACTCTTTTTGCATAATTTACAGGGATATTTCTTTTTGCTTCGGTAACCAAAACTACACCAAAAGTAATAAAAACTGCTAATACCAAAAATAAAATTAAAGAAGGGAGTTTTTGAAAGGTAAAGGTTTTAATCAGTTGGTAGAAATAAAAAGGGCTTCTGGCAATAATTCCTGCAAAAATTAAAAGAGAAATTCCATTTCCTAAACCTTTTTCTGAAATTAATTCTCCCAACCACATCAAAAACACACTTCCTGCGGCTACACTTAGCACTCCAGAAGAAATATTAAGAAAAGATGAACTCACAAAGACACCTTCTCTTTCTAAAAAATTGAGCATTCCAAAAGCTTGTAAAGAAGCAATTGGAAAACTTAAAATTCTCCCATACTGGTTAAATTTTCTTCTTCCTTCTTCTCCCTCTTCTTTGTAAAGTCTCTCAAGAGAAGGAACAATAAAAGTTAAAAGTTGAAGAATAATAACTGCGGTGATATACGGTCCCAAACCCAACATCCCAATCGAAAAATTTCCCAAAGCTCCTCCTGTGAAAAGATTTAAAAAACCAAAAAATTGATTTCTTTCAAAAAAAGCCTCAACTTTTTCTTTTTCAATTCCAGGAATAGGAACATTAGCCAAAATTCTGAAAACAAAAAAACAAAATAAAATAAAAATTATTTTTTTTCTTAAGTCTTTATATCGGAAAATGGCAAAAATCCTCATAAAATTTTTCCTCCAATTTTTTTAATTTTTTCTTTTGCTTTTTTAGAAAGAAGACAATTTTTTATCAAAAGGGGCTTTTTTATTTTTCCTTTCCCCAAAATTTTAACCGGAGGTATTTTGCCCATCCTTTTTTTTAAAAGTCCCTTTTTGACCAAAGTTTCTGGAGAAACAATTTCGTTTTCTTTAAATTTCATTTCAATCTCTTTTAAGTTTAGCCATTCGGGTTTTTCTTTGGCTTTAAATTTCCATCCTCGGAGCTTTGGAATTTTTTTAATAATTTCTCTAATTTGAGGATACATTTTTCTTCCAGCACGAGATTTTTGTCCTTTAATACCCCTTCCACAATAAGTCCCTCTTTTTCCTCCTCTTCCAATTCTTTTTTCTTTTTTTATTTTTGGTTTTTTAATTTGATGAAGTTGTATCATTTTTTTTCTTTTTTCTTTAAAAAAATTTTTTTAATCTCATCAAAAGCAGAAAGACAGGCTTTAGCAATGTTTATTTTATTTTTAGTAGAAGAAATAAGTTTTGCATTAATATTTGAAACTCCTCCAATCTCACAAATAATTCCTATTACTCCGCCCGCTCTAATCCCTCTTCCTTTTTTTTGAGGACGCAAAAAAACTTTTGCCGAAGAAAATTTTCTCTCTATCTCAAAAGGGATTGTTTCATTTATAATTGGAAGTTCAATTAAATTCTTTTTTGCATTTTTTATTGCTTTTTCTATTGCTTCGGCTGCATCTTTTGCTCTTCCTTGACCTAATCCTACCTTTCCTTTTTTATTGCCAACAATTACCGCTGCTCTAAAAGAAAACCTTTTCCCACCGGCTGTTACTCTTGTTGTTCTTCTTAAATCAATTAATTTTGAAAAAAATTCTTCTTCTGCTGACATAAGAAATTATAAAAATTTTTAATTAAAACTCTAAACCTTCTTTTCTTACTCCTTCTGCTAAAGTTTTTACTCTACCATGGTACTTATAAGAACTTCGATCAAAAACAATTTTTTTTATCCCTATTTTTTTTGCTTTTTTTGCTAAAAGTTTTCCTACTTCATAGGCAATTTCTTTTTTTTTGATCTTTTTTTCTTTTAAATTTTTTAAAACTTCAATTGAAGAAGCAGAAACTAAAGTATGCCCTTTTTTATCGTCAATTATTTGAGCGTAAATGTGTTTTAAAGAACGAAAAACCGAAAGTCGTGGGCGATTACTTATTGCTTTTATTTTTGACCTCACTTTCTTTTTTTTGCGTTCTCTTTTTTGAATTTTTATTTTTTGAAGGTTTTTTCTTGGCATATTTTATTTACCTGCTTTCGCCTTTTTAGAAATTTTTCGCAAAATCACCTCTCCTTTATATCTAATTCCCTTTCCTTTATAAGGTTCAGGAGGGCGAATTTTTCGAATTTCTGCGGCCACCTGCCCTACTTTCTCTTTATCTCTACCAAAAACAGAAATAATATTTTTTTTTACTTCAATTTCTATATCATCTGGAATTTGATATTCTACTGGACGAGAAAAGCCAACTCTTAAAATGACTTTTTTCCCTTCTTTTTGAGCGCGGAATCCTACTCCATGAAGTTCAAGTTCTTTTTTAAAACCTTCTTTTACTCCTTTCATCATATTTGCAATTAAAGAATGCCAAGTTCCCCAAAAAGGTTTTTTTTCTTTTTTGCCCTGAAATTTAACATAAATTTGCCTATCTTTTATTACAGGTTTTATCACTTGAGGAAAAGTCTTTTTTAATTTCCCTAATTTCCCTTCGACTTCGATTTCTTGACCTTCAATTTTTACTTTTACCCCTTCAGGAATATCAATAGGTTTTTTCCCTATCTTTGACATAATTTTATTTTCTTTTCATTGTGAGACTTTTTTTATAAAAATCAAGATGCTCAAGAACAATTCCCGCACCTTTAGCAACACATAAAAGAGGTTCATCTGCAAGATAAGAGGGCACGCCAGTAAAGGAGGTGAAATACTCATCGATTTTTCTTAAAAGAGAACCCCCTCCGGTAAGAACCATCCCTTTTTCCATAATATCAGCCACCAACTCTGGAGGAGTATTTTTTAAAACATTTTTTATAGCTTCTAAAATTTCTTTAAGAACAGGTTGTAAAGATTCACAAATTTCAGTAGAAGTAATTTCTATTTCCCGAGGAAGTCCTTTCAATAAATCTCTTCCTTTAACAATTATTGTCTTTTCCTCTTCTAAAGGCAAAGCAGAGCCAATTTCTATTTTTATTCTTTCAGCAGTTTGATCTCCGATTGAAAGTTTATATTTATGCCTAATATAACTTTTAATTGCATCATCCATTTTATCCCCCCCAACTCTTACTGAAGCCGAAGCAACAACACCCCCTAAAGAAATTACTGCTACCTCAGAAGTTCCTCCTCCAATATCAATAACCATATTTCCTGAAGAAGAATTTATCGGAATTCCTGCTCCAATAGCGGCTAAAACAGGTTCTTTTGCTAAAAAAGATTCTTTTGCTCCTGCTTTTAGAGCAGCTTCAATTACTGCTTTTTTTTCAGTTGAAGTGGCACCTGCTGGAATTCCAACCAAAACTTCGCATCCCCCAAAAGAAAACATGGGACGACTTTTTTTTATAAAATATTTCAACATTGCCTCAGTTACTCTATAATCTGCAATCACTCCTTCTTTAAGAGGACGATAAGCCACAATCGTATCAGGAGTTTTTCCAATCATCTCTTTGGCTTCTTTCCCAATAGCCAAAACTCTATTTTCTTCTACTGAGACTGCAACCACTGTAGGCTCATTTAAAACAATCCCCTTCCCTCTTACGAAAACAATTGAATTGCAAGTGCCCAGATCAATTCCTATTTTTACCATAATTTTAAATTTTACTTTTTTATTCTTTTTATAAAAGCTCCTAAATTTTGAAGACGTTTTTCAATTTTTTCATATCCTCTATCTACTTGATAAGTATCATAAATTTTACTTTCTCCTTCTGCAACAAGGGCTGCTACAATAAAAGCCATTCCGGATCTTAAATCAAAACTTTTAAAAACTTTTCCTTTAAGTTTTGATGGTCCTTCAATTTCTGCTTCGTGTCTATTTAAAATTTTTATTTTTGCTCCCATTTTTTTTATTTCTTCTAAATATCTTAAACGATTCTCATATAAAGGATCATGAATTAAACTCTTTCCTTCGCTTTGGGTACATAAAACTCCAAAGAGGGTTTGAAGATCAGAAGGTATTCCTGGATAAATCATCACTTGAGTTTTTGAAAGAGATTTAAGTTTTTTAGGAGGTAAAACAAAAAGATTTTCTTTTTCTTTTTTGAATTTTACTCCAAATTTCTCAAGAGTTTTTAAAGTTAAAGACAAATGCTCAAAAGGAACATTTTTAATTTTAAGTCTGCTTTTGGTTGTAGCTGCCATTAAAATGAAACTCCCTGCTTCTAAAGGATCAGATTTAAGTTTCCAAAAAAAAGGATTTAAATTCTTTTTTCCTTGAATTTCTATTTTGTGGAAAGGCAAAAATTTAATTTTAGCACCCATTTGATTTAAAACATCAGCTGTTTCTTGAACTTGTGGTTCATAAGCAGCTGTTTCAATTAAAAATTTACCTTCTTTTTTGGCTAAAAAAATCATTAAATTTTCAGTAGCAGTCACGGAAAACTCTGGAAGAGTAACTTTTCGTGATTTTATTTTTTCAAAAATCGCTTCAAAACCATATTTTTTTTCTTTTATTTTCACTCCCAATTGACGAAATCCTTCAAAATGAGCAGTTAAAGGCCTTTTTCCAATAAGACATCCTCCAGGATAAGGTAAAAATATTTTTTTGAACCGGGAAAGTAAAGCCCCTAAAAGAAGAATTGAGCCCCTAAAACGGGTAATTAAATCTTTATCCATTTTTGAAAGATTAAGTTTTTGGGGGGCAATTTTTGCTTTTCTTTCTGAAATTTCAATTTTTACACCCATTCTTTTAAGAATTTCAAAAAGGCAAAAAACATCTTCAATTAAGGGAATATTTTCTAAAAAAGAAGATTTTTCAGAAAGCAAACTTGAACAAATTAAAGGGAGGCATGAATTTTTCGAACCCCGAATTTCAATTTCTCCTTTAAGTGGTCTTTTTCCTTTAATTAAAAAATATTCTTGAACCATTTTTTAATTTTTTTTAAAATTAAAATAAAAATTACAATAATATGATTAATTTTGCAAGTTATATCCCTTTTTTAGAAAATCTTTTAAAATCGCTTGATGAAAGGAGTAGCGAGATTTTGAAAAGAAGAGTGGGAATGTCTGGAAAAAAAGAAAGTTTAGAAAGTATCGGAAAAGATTTTGGAATTACAAGAGAACGTGTAAGGCAAATCGAAAATAACGCTTTAAAAAAAATCCGAAATTCAGAAAAATTTACTGATATTAAAAAACCAATTAAACAAGTTAAAAATTTCCTAAAAAATAATGGAAATTTAAAAAAAGAAAATCTTCTTTTTGAAAGTTTTACTCAAAAAGAGGAAGAAAAACCTTATTTTCTTTTACTTTTAAAAATCGGAGAAAACTTTTTTTACTCTCCAAATAATTCAGATTTTTATCCTTTTTGGCATATTCATCCAAAAGTGAAAGGCGAACTTAAAAAAATCCTCTTTTTTTTAGAGGAATTTTTACAAAAAAAGAAATCTCCTTTGCCGAAAGAAGATTTTATTTATGAATCCAAAGAATTCCTTAAAAATAAATTAAAATCAGAATTAGAAAACAAAGTTTTGCTCTCTTTTTGCGAAGTAAGTAAAAAAATTGAAAAAAATCCTTTTGGAGAAATAGGTTTAGTTTTTTGGAAAGAAATTAAAGCAAAAACTATCGTTGAAAAAGCCTATCTTTTATTAAAAAAAAAGAAAGAACCGCTTCACTTTAGATCAATGGGAGAACATATAAAAGAAATCTTTGGAAAACAAATTAATCATGAAAGTTTACACAATGAATTGATAAAAGATCCAAGATTTGTTTTAGTAGGAAGAGGAGTTTATGCTCTTAAAGAATGGGGATTTAAAGAAGGCACAGTAAAAGATTTAATTAAAGATTTACTCAAAGATAGGCCCAAAACAAAAGAGGAAATTATCTCTGAAATAAAAAAACAAAGATTTGTCAAAGAATCTACTATTATTTTAAACCTCTCTTTATATTTCAAAAAGAAAGATGGAAAATATACTCTTTGATATTTTAAATCTCATTTTCTCGCTTTGGCCCTTTTTTTTAGCCTG
>CAZRAI010000007.1:13426-17099 GCA_964598115.1 uncultured Candidatus Saccharibacteria bacterium
AAAAAGCTGGTTTTCATAAAATTCCTGGAGATATTCTCAAAATTTTGATTGAAGGAGAAGTCCCTGAAAAAGAAGTTCCCCTCCAAAAAGAAGATTTAATTGATCTTGGAGTAATGCGCCTTTCTCCAGGAGAACAGGAAATGTTAAAACAACTTGAAGAAAATATTTCAAAATATACTTATGAAGTTCGAATAAGATTTATTTATATTGCGCGTCGTGATATTTACTTAAAGGCAAGAGGGGCAACTATGGCTTTTGGTTTTTTTGTTCCTTTCTCATCAACTCATTATTTAAATGCTTTTGGTCCCGGAAAAGGACGAACAAAAGTTGGTCCTTGGCCCTTTAAAGAAAGAAGATATTACTTAAGACAAAGAAGGCTTTGGCGAAGATACATTACAAGAGATATTGCTACTTGGTATGAAAAAAAACCCTATCTTTTATCAACTGCAGAAATTGCTACCATTTATCATTTTCCTCCAAAAGAAATCGCTCCTACTCCTGGAGTATCTCGACGAGAACTTAAAAGAGGCGAAGCTCCTCCTGAAGTTTGGAGAAAATAAAATTTATGGAAGAAATAGTTTATTTTGGAAAAACAGTTTCAAAATACAAGAATCAGGAAAAAACTTTTGGAATTAGATCAGATGACCGAAGAAGGCATATGTATATCATTGGAAAAACCGGAATGGGAAAAACAACTTTACTTGAAAATATGGCTATTCAGGACATAAGAGGAGGAAAAGGAGTAGGAATTGTTGATCCCCATGGCGAATTTGCAGAAAAAATTTTGGATTTTGTTCCCAAAAGAAGAATTAAAGATGTTTTATATTTTGATCCAGGAGATGTTGATTTTCCAATTGGATTTAATGTTTTAGAAAAAGTTGATTTTTCACAAAGACATCTCGTAGCCTCTGGAGTTTTGGGGGTTTTTAAAAAAATTTGGCCCGATGTCTGGTCTGCCAGAATGGAATATATATTAAACAATACCATTTTAGCCTTACTTGAAAGTGAAAATTCAAATCTTTTGGGAATTACGAGAATGCTCGCAGATGAAAATTTTAGAAAAAGTGTAGTTCACAAAATTACTGATCCTACAGTAAAGTTTTTTTGGCAAAATGAATTTGCAAATTATCCTGATAGATTCAGAGAAGAAGCGGTAGCGCCGATTCAGAACAAAGTAGGACAGTTTATCTCTAATCCTTTAATCCGAAACATCGTTGGTCAAAAAAGTTCATCTTTTGATTTAAGAGAAATAATGGATAATCAAAAAATTTTAATTTTAAATCTTTCCAAAGGAAGAATTGGAGAGGAAAACTCTCGTCTGCTTGGAGCCTTGCTAATTACTAAACTTCAACTTGCAGCAATGTCAAGAATTGATATTTCTGAAGAAAAAAGAAAAGACTTTTTTTTGTATGTTGATGAATTTCAAAATTTTGCTACCGAAGCCTTTGCTTCAATTTTATCTGAAGCAAGAAAGTACGGACTTTGTTTAATTCTTTCTCATCAATATATTGCTCAAATGGATGAAAAAGTAAGAGATGCGGTTTTTGGAAACGTAGGAACAATCGTTACTTTTAGAGTAGGAGCCCAAGATGCTGAGTTTTTGGAAAAAGAATTTTTGCCTGATTTTAATAAAAATGATTTAGTAAACTTGCCAAAATATCATATTTATTTAAGATTAATGGTAGATGGGGTAGCAACAAGACCTTTTTTATCTCAAACTTTACCTCCTTTGGTAAAGCCTGAAAAATCTTGGCGTGAAGAAATTATAAAAATCTCCCGCCAAAAATACACCCGAGATCGTTCTGAAATAGAAAAAGAAATTGCTAAATGGGCAGGAGTAAGTGTGAAAAGTATTATAAGAAAGGAAAAGAAAGGAAGGTTCTTAATTGAAAAAAAAGTAGAAGTTAGCTCAGAGAAAAAAAATGAAATTTCTTTAGAAGAACTTAAAAAGAAATTTGAAAAAGAACTTAAAGAAAAATAAAAAATAATATGTCAAATCTTTCTTTTTTTTCACCAACCCAAGGAAAGCTTTCTTTTAGTCAAGTAGTTAACGAAATAACCTCTTTTATTTCCAAAAACCCTCATCAAGTTTATCGTCTAATTGTTGGGACTGACTCTGAAGGAAAAAAGAACCCTTCTTTTGTTTCTGCAATTGTAATTTATTGCCAAGGAAGAGGAGGAAGATACTTTTGGCAAAAATTTAACTTTAAAAAAACTTTTCATACTCTTCGGGAAAAAATATATCAAGAAACAATGCTTTCGTTAAAACTTGCAACAAAACTCAGAAAAGCCCTTGAGAAAAAACTTAAAAAAAATTATAAAGATTTAGAAATCCACACAGATATAGGACAAGTAGGAGAAACGAAAGATATGATAAAAGAAATCGTTACTATGATTAAAGGAAACGGATTTCAGCCAAAAATTAAGCCTGAATCTTTTGGAGCAACAAATGTTGCGGATAGATGCCTGAAATAAAAGAAATTAAACCAAAAGAAAAAATTGTTTCATTTTTGACTTGGAAAGAATCAAAAAAGATAAAAAAAGCTCAAAAAATTTTTGTAATTTCTCTTTTTTTTATCTCAATATTTTTTCTTTTTTTTCAAAAAAATATTTTGGGAGCACTTTTAATTATTTTATTTTTGCTGGCAAACTTACAATTTAAAAAACAAAAAGAAAAATTTTTTAAAATCACCTCAAAAGGAATAATAATAAACAAAGAAATTTTTTTATGGAAAGACATTGAAAGTTTTTGGATTTTTGAAGAACCCATTTTTGAAATTTCATTCAAACTTAAAAAAGGAATTCCTTCTTTTCTTTTTTTACCTTATCCAAAAGAAAAAAAAGAATACATTGAAAAAATTCTTTTACAATATTTACCTCAAAAAGAGCACCATTTATCTTTTTTTGATGTGATTGCGAAAAAACTTGGATTTTAAATTTTTATTTTTTTCAATTCTTCTCTTTTTTCATCAATGTCCCCTGCTCCCATTAAAACAAGAAGATCCTTTTTTTGAAGAAATTTTTTTAAAAAGTTTTTAAGGTTTTCTTTTTTTACAAAAAAAACCTCTCCCCTTTTTCCAATTTTTTGCCAAAAACACTCTATTGCTTCTTTTAAATCTTTGGCTGAAATGTCTTTTTTTGCCTCTCTCCCCTTTACTTCAAAAATTTCAGTAAGCACCAAAACATCCAATGCATTAAAACTTTTCACAAAATCATCAAAAAGAATTTTTGTTCTTTCATATTGGTGAGGTTGAAAAATCAAAACAAATCTTTTTTTAGGAAATTTTTCTTTTAAAGCATCTATTGTCGCTTTAATCTCTGTTGGATGATGAGCATAATCTGAAATTAAAATAAAAGGTTTCTTTTTTATAATTTCCATTCTTCGCCAAGCGCCTTTATATTCAAAAAAACTCTTTAAAATAATCTCTTTTTTTACTCCTAACTTTTTTAAAACTTTCCAGGCAAGTAAAGCATTTGATAAATTATGCTTCCCAGGAATTTTCAAAAATTTTTTAATTAAATTTAAACTCTTTTCTTTCAAAGAAGCAAAAATAACTTTTTTCCCTTTCTTTTTTAACCACTCCCCTACTTTTTTTGAGTTTTTTTGATCTTCATTTACAACTACAAAACCATTTTTTTTAAGATTAAGTCCGAATTTTTTAAAACTTTCAAT
>CAZRAI010000008.1:0-13750 GCA_964598115.1 uncultured Candidatus Saccharibacteria bacterium
TTTTTTCATTTCCGATCATATACAATTATTGTATATTATCAGAAATGAATTTCAAATACATTTTATCATTCTCAGAAAATGTTAACAAAATTGTCCGATCCTCCAATTTTGTTAACACATAGCCGTTTTATACGATCGTAGAAAACGGCTACTTTTTGAAAATTTAAAAAATGACTTGTGGAAAATTCACTGAGAACTTGTCGGGTATATAGGTACACCTTATCATCAAAGCTCTTTTAAAGATCTTAAGAGAAAAAGCTTTCCTTTTTTAGCCAGAGATATTTTGCTTCTTTAGCTCGGTCTGAAATTTCCTTCTTCCAAAGTAATTTTTAAATTCGGCGAAGAAATTTTCCAAATTTTCAATTTTTTCTTTCATTTTATCATTCTCAGAATAACAGAGGTGTCTGAAAAATTATGCCATGGCACATTTTTCAGAAAGAAACAAAAAAATAATTGCTGAAAGCGAAAGGAAACTTAGCAAAGGAACTTTAGATTTTAAAGTTTTCTTTTTTAAAAAAATTAAAAATAAACAAATTATTCCTCCAAAAATAAACCCTAAAAGTATTGCAAAAAAATATTTTTCTGGTTCAAAAAAGAAACTCAAAATAAAAATAAAAATTGGATCGCCAAAACCCATTAATTTTTCTTTTGAGAAAAAAGCAATCAAAAAAAAGGGTAAAGAAAAAAGAGTTCCCCAAAAAAAAGAAGAAGTTAAATTTCCTTTAAAAGCGCAAAAAAGAAATCCAAAGAGGAAACCAAAAAGGAAAATTAAATCTGGCACTTCAAGAAACCGAAGGTCTGCTAAAAAAACATAATAAAAAAAGAAAAAAGATCCAAAAAGAAAAACAAAATCCAAAATGTTTTTTACAAAAAAAATATTTAAAAATAAAAGTCCAAAAAGAAGTTCATTTAAAAAATAAAAAAAAGGAATTTTGCTTTTACATCTTGAACATCTTCCTTTTAAAAAAATATAAGAAAAAATGGGCACAAGTTCTTTTGGAGAAAGTTTTTTTTTGCATCCTCTACAAAAAGACCTTCCCAAAATACTTTCTTTTCTTGGCAATCTTTCACAAAGAACATTAAAAAAACTTCCAAAACAACTTCCCAAAAAGAAAAAAAGAAAAAAAAGAAAAAATTTCATTTTTACATTTTTCCAAGAAGTAGACGAAGTTCTTTTTGACGCAAAGAGTATCTCAAAGCCTCCTCAAATGAGATTTCTTTTTTCTTCACTAAATTTGCTAAAGAATGATTCAATGATTGCATTCCTTCCTCGCGCGAGGTTGAGATAATCATATCAATCTCATGGGTTCTTTTTTCTCGAATGACTGCAGAAACTGCAGGATTAGCAATTAAAACTTCACAAGCAGGAATTCTCCCTCCGGAAATTTTACGCAGAAGCCTTAAAGAGACTATTCCTCTTAAAGTGGAAGCAAGCTGGGCTCTTACTTGTTCTTGTTGCTCTGCGGGAAAAACGTCAATTATTCTATCTATAGTTTGAGAAGCAGAGTTTGTATGCAGAGTTGAAAAAACAAGATGTCCAGTCTCGGCAGCCCGGAGGGCAATTGAAATTGACTCATAATCTCTCATTTCTCCTACCATAATTACATCTGGATCTTGTCTTAAAGCCTCACGCAGACCAAAAATGAAACTTTGAGTGTCTCTTCCAACTTCTCTTTGGTCAACAATGGATTTGTCCTGATAAAAGGTATATTCAATTGGATCTTCAATTGTAATTATGTGATCTGCTCTTTTATGGTTAATTTCATCAATCAAAGCAGCAAGGGTGGTTGATTTTCCATGACCTGCGGGTCCTGTAATTAAAACAAAACCTTGTTCAAGATTAGCAAAACGATGCAAAAGTGGAGGTAAATTAAGTTCTTCGATTGTTCTAATTCTTGAAGGGATAATTCTTAGGGCAACTGAAATTACTTCTTGTTGGAAATAAGCATTCCCCCTAAACCTTATTTTTTTTCTAAAAGAATAAGAAAAATCAACTGCTTTTTTGCTAAAAAGAATTTCTTTTTTTTTCTCTGAGAGCAAAAAAAGAGCGATTTTTTCGGTATCTTTTGGTAAAAGAGGGGAATATTCTTCAAGAGGAGAAAGTTTTCCTTCAATTCTTAAAGTGGGTTTTCTTCCAACTGAGAAATGAATATCTGAGGCTTCTTTTAAAATAGCCTCTTCAAAAATTTTTTCTAAATATCTTTCAATATTTTCCATAAAAATTTACAACTTTGTTATTTAATTATAAAATTTTTAAGATTAAAAACAAAAAAATTTTTATGTTTCTTTTTGGAGAGAAAAAAATTGTTGGCATAGATATTGGATCTTCAGCAATTAAAATTGTTGAAATAAAAAAGAAAAAAAAAGAGTTTTTTTTAGAAAATTATGCAATTTTATTTTCGGGAAAAGAATTTTCAAGACAACCTCTTTTTTCTTTAGACGAAAAAAAAATTGCTTTTCTTTTAAAAAAAGCTTTAAACAAAGCAAAAATTACAGAAAAAAAAGTTTCTTTTTCTTTACCTCCCGCCTCAAGTTTTTTTACTTTTATTTCTTTGCCTCATTTCAACCCAAAAGAACTTCCACAAGTAATTCAACTTCAAGTTTCAAAATATATTCCTTTCTCATCAAAAGAAGCAATTATTGAATGGGAGATTATTAAAAAAACAGAAAGCGAAATAAAAATTTTGCTTTCAGCGACTCCTCAAAAAATAATTGAAAAATATGAAAAAATTGCAGAATTTTCTGACTTGATTTTATTTTCCTTAGAAAATGAGGCTTATGTGGAGGCAGAACTTTTTGGGAAAAAAGAATATCCTCTTTTAATCATAGATCTTGGAGGAAAAGTTACAAACTTTATTATTTCCTCTCAAGGAAAAGTAAAATCTACTTTTTTTGTTGAAATAGGAGTTGAAGATCTTGTTCGTGCTTTAAGTGAAAAAATGAACCTTTCCTGGCAAAGATCGCAAAAAATGCTTTTTAAAAATGGCATTTTTCATCCTCAAGTAAAAAATGCTTCCCAAACTGTATTAGAGAAAATCTCCTTTTCTTTAGAAAGAGAACTTGAAAATTTTAGAAATTCTTTGGGGGAAACAATTAAAGAAATTATCTTTGTAGGGGGAGGGAGCCAGGTGCCGGGTATTTTGAACTATTTTGAAAAAAGATTCCAAAGGAAAGTAAGTATTGCAAACCCATTTTCAAAAATGAACTGCCCTGAAAACTTTGAAGAGAAAATCGCCCAATCTAAGATTTATTTTTCCGGAGCAGTAGGAACTGCTTTATCTTCTCTTGCAAAAATGTAGTTTTTGTGAAAAAATTTTGAAAATGAGAATAAAAAAATATCTAAATGAGTTTTTCTCAGATGATGTTTTAGAAAAAAAAATCATTTGGGTTGCAAATGGAATTACATTTCTTTTTATTTTTGTTGCCATTTTGAGTATTTTTTATTATTTTTTCTCAGTTATATCTTTAAATTCAGTTAAAAATGATCTTTACAATATTCAAAATGAACGTCAGCCCCTTGAGGAAAAAGAACTTAAAAAGAAATCAGAAAAACTTAAACTTGCTTCTTTAGCACTTCAAAAGCAATCTCGAGCAAAAAGAGTTTTTGAATTTTTGGAAAAAAACTTGCTTAAAGATGTGGAAATAAAAAAACTTTCTCTTTCATTTAAAAAAGAAAGTCTTACTTTAAGTTTAGAATCTTTTTCAGCTCTACCTTTAGCTTGGCAAATAAATGTTTTCAAAGCAAACCCTTCGGTAAAAGAAGTAAAACTTTTAAAAGTAAACTTTGATAAAAAAAAGAATCGCACCATTTTTGATCTTGAAATAAAGTTTGACCCAAATTTATGGAAATCTTAAAAGTTTCAATTAAAGAAAACAAAAAAATTTTAATTTTTTTAGGAGTTCATCTTTTAATCTGGGTTTTTGTTTTAAAATTTGTCTTTTTTCCTTTGCAAAAAAATATTTCTGAGCTTAAAAAGAAAAAAGAAGAAATAAAAACTCTTGTTGAAAAAGAAAAAAGAAATCTTCAGCAAATTAGATATTTAAAACTAAAGTTTGAAAAATCAAAAGACCTTTTTCAAAAATCTGAAATTCTTGTTTCAGAAGATTTTGATATTCCTTATATAATGCTTTCTTTGCAAACTCTTTCTGCTCGCAATGGAATGGTTTGGGAAAATATTTCCTTTGGAGAGAAAATTTCTGAAAAAGAGGTCCCTTTGCAAAAGCTTAAAATTTCTCTTAAGCTTGTTGGAAAATATAATGATTTTAAAAATTTTCTTGACGCTCTCTGGAAAAATGTTCCTCTTTTTGATATAGAAAGTATAAGAGTTTCCCCTACCAATGAAGAAAAAAAACTTAAACTTTACCGCTACTCGCTTGAACTTTTTTCTTTTGCAAAAGCCCAAAAAAAATAAATTTTTATGCCAATTTTAATTTATCCAGTAAAAAAAAGAAGAGAAATTCTTTATAAAGCTTTTTGGGTAATTATTTTCTTTTTGATTTTGGTTTTTTTGACTTTCTTTTTTTTATCAAAAAAGCACTCAACTTTTTTAGAAATCAAAAAAAAGGAGGGTCTTTTAAAAGAAGAAGAACTCAATCAAATTAGAGAGACGCTTCACCTTTTTAAAAATAAACATTTTTTAGAACTAAAAGAAACTTTTCCTCTTAAAAATTTAAACATTGATAAACTTCCTCCAGAGACAAAGGGTAAAAAAGATATTTTTTCTCCTTTGCCCTAAGATGCTTGGAAAAGAATTTTTACATTTTTTAAGAAGGAAAAAACTCCTCAATGATAAAGAAATTAAATTTCTTTTAGAAGAGAAAGAAAAAACAGGGAAAAGTTTTGAAGAGATTATTTTAGATAAAAAAATCCTTTCAGAAAAAGATCTTTATGAAAAAAAGGCAGAGTTTTTAAAAATCCCTTTATGGAAAATTCCTCCTGAAGAAACTTTAGCCGAAGTTTTTAAACAAATTCCAGAAGAAGTAGCAAGAGAATACAAAATTGTTCCTTTAGAAAAAGAAGACAAGACTTTAAAGATAGGGGCAATTGAGCCTGAAAATTTCTCTGTCCTTTCTTATCTTAGATTTTTAGAAAAAGAAAAAAACATCAAAATAAGACTTTATCTTATTTCTCCTCAACAATTTAAAAAATTTTTGAAGGGATATCGCTCTTTAGAAGAAGAAATTAAAACCGCTCTTGAACGACTCAAAAAAGAAAAAGTTTTAAAAGAAAAAAAAGTTGAGAAAAAAGTAATTGCAGAAGCACCGATTGCAAAAATTGTAAATACAATTTTGATGCACGGAATTGAGGGAAAAGCTTCTGATATTCATATCGAGCCATACAAAGACAAAATGCGGGTTAGATACCGAGTAGATGGAGTTTTGTATTCTTCTCTTTTTTTACCAAAACATCTTTTGCCATCGATTGTAGCAAGAATCAAAATTATGGCAGGACTTAAAATTGAAGAAACAAGAATTCCTCAGGATGGAAGGTTTCAGATTGAAAAAGAAGGAAAAAAAATTGATTTTAGAGTCGGAAGTTTTCCTGTGGCTGGGGGAGAAAAAGTGGCTTTAAGAATTTTGGATCCCTCAGCTGTTATTTTAGAGTTTGAAAAACTTGGTTTTATGGGTAAAAACTTAAAATTAATTAAAGAAGTATTTAATTATCCTTTTGGGTCGGTTGTAATTTGTGGTCCTACAGGTTCTGGAAAAACAACTACTCTTTATACAATTCTTTCAAAACTTAATACAGACAAAATTAACATTGTGACCCTTGAAGACCCAGTGGAATATGTTTTACCTGGAATTAATCAATCTCAAGTTAAACCTGAAATTGGATATGATTTTGCTTCTGGTTTGAGAGAAATTGTCAGGCAAGACCCTGATGTAATCATGGTAGGGGAGGTAAGGGATCGAGAAACAGCAGAATTGAGTACTCATGCAGCTCTTACTGGACATCTTGTTTTTTTAACTGTTCATGCAAATACCGCTCCGGCTGCCATTCCTCGACTTTTAGATCTTGGGGTCCCAAAATTTCTTTTACCGGCAACTGTAAGAATGATCATTTCTCAACGTCTTGTAAGGCGACTTTGTCCTTTTTGCAAAAGGAAAGACAAACCTAATCAAGAAGAACTTAAAGTAATAGAAAAAGAAATTTCAAAAATGCCAAAAAAGGAAAGGCCCTCTCCGCCTTTTTATGTTTGGCGGCCTCAGGGATGTAAAAAATGCAACTTTAAGGGGAAAAAAGGAAGAATTGCAGTTCATGAAATTTTGAAAATGACAAGAGATTTAGAAGAAATTATTTTGCGAGGAGGAGGGCTTGAAGAAATAGAAAAAGAAGCCCAAAATCAAGGAATGATTACTATGCGTCAGGATGGAATTTTAAAAGCTCTTAAAGGTATCATTGATATTGATGAGATTTTGCATTTAACTTAAAATGCGCTATAGATACCAAGCAAAAGATATTCAAGGAAATATTTTTTCGGGAACAATTGAAGCAGCATCTGAGGAAGTTGCACTTAAACTTTTGCATCGAAGCAATCTTTTTGTTTTTTATTTGAAAAAAGAAAGAGAGTGGGCTTTTTTTAGAAAAAAAGTTGATTTTAAAGAGTTAATTTTCTTTTTTAAACAACTTTCTTTACTTATTGAAGGAGGCGTTTCTTTACTCAACGCCCTTAAATCTTTGTCTTTAAGTTTGCGTTCTCCTTATTTTTCTCAAAAAGTTTCTCGAATTATTGCAGACATTGAAGAAGGAATGAGTTTTTCTGAAGCTTTAAGTTATCATGGTGAAATCTTTTCTCCTTTTATTATTAATACAATCAGAGTAGGAGAAGCTACCGGAAACCTTAATGGTGTTCTTGAAGATTTAGCGAATTATCTTGAAAGAAACTATATCTGGAGAGCTCAAATTAAAGGAGCTTTAACTTATCCTGCAGTTGTTGTTGGATTTACTTTCATTGCTATTGGAGTCCTTATTGGATTTGTTTTTCCAAAAATGTCTGCAGTTTATAAAGAAATGCAAGTTGAACTTCCCTTGCCCACAAAAATTCTTCTTTCAATAAGTGATTTTTTAATAAAAAAATGGTTATTTATAATTGGAGGAATTTTTGTTTTTTTCTTGATCTTAAAAGAGTTTTTTAAGACAGAAAAAGGAAAATTTTTGAAAGACAAATATCTCTTAAAAGCCCCAATCATTGGAGGAATCTTAGAAAAAGTTTCCTTAGCAACGATTTCAGAAACTCTTAAAACTCTTATTAAATCAGGAGTGCCTATTCTTTCTTGTTTTGAAGAAACTGCCAAACTTTCAGGAAATGTTTTGTATCAATCAGCCCTTTTAAGAATAAAAGAGCGTGTGAGAAGGGGTATTTCTATAAGTGAGGCTTTTTCTTATGAAGATATTTTCCCCCCTCTTTTTCCACAAATGATCTCCTCTGGCGAGCGCTCAGGAAATATTCCAAAAGTTTTAGAAGAAATTGCTGATTTTTACAGAAAAGAGGCAGAAAATATGATGAACAATTTAACTTCACTTTTGCAGCCAATTTTAATTGTTTTTCTTGGGGGAATAATTGGCTTTATTGCACTCTCTGTAATTTTGCCACTTTACAACCTTTCAGGAATGCTTTAAAATTTTTTTATGAAAAAAAATCTAAAAGTGAAATTAACTTTACTTTTACTTATTTTGCTTTTTTTTGCATTTTTATATTTTTTATTTTCCGAAAAATGGACTCCGAAAAAACTTTTGCCAAAATGTGAACTTTTGGCTGAAAACTGTCAAGATAAGTCTTGTAAATATTATTTTTTGTGCTCTGGAAAAAATTATCAAAAATGCACAGTTTACAAATGCGATGGAAAATTCAAAGTTGAAGGTGTGACTAAAGAAGGGGAAAAAGAAAGTTTTTCTCGTCCTCAACCCCAAAGAGAAAAAATAGAGAAATTAATTAATGCTTGCAAAAACTCAGAGGTATCTCTTTTAGAGAAAAAATGTGAAAAAGAAAGTTTAAAAATTAAATTAAAAATAAAAAACTCAAAAGATTGTCCTGCGCAGGCTTTTTTAGCAAAAAAAGAAAAAAAATATTTTCCGGTTGAATTCAAAAAAGAAAATGAAGTTTTTTTGTTAACCACAAAAAGTTGTGAAATAGACTCAATCATTGTGGTTGGACCTGCTGGAGTAAAAATGAAAGAGGTGAAAATAAAATGAGAGCTAAAAAAATCGTCTCAATCCTTATTGGAAGTTTTGTTCTTATTTTTTTAAGTCTTTCTCAAAAAACTTTTTCTCAAAGCGAATGTAAACCTTTAGATTTAGTACTCGTAATTGATACTTCTACCACAATGGATGATTCAGGAGATGATGGTATAGCCAAACTTCAAGCAGTGAAAAATGTTCTTATTGGTCCTCAAACGGGTTGTACTGAAACTTCATCCTGCACTGGAGGAGATAATTGCTGTCCTCCAGACTGCACTGATGATAATGACTCAGATTGCGATAGTTATATAGACGTTGCTTTGCGTGATGTTGACAATGTAGCGGTAGTTCATTTTGCAGATGAGCCAACTTTAGACAGTCATTTAACTGATCCAAAATCTTTGAGTAAAGAAAAAATAAAAAATCTTTCCGCAGGAGGCTCGGCTGATTTAGCTGGAGGAATAAGTTATGCTAACGGAGAAATAAGAAATAATGGAAGAGACGTTCCTTCTACGATGATAATTATCACTGATGGAGAACCAAACTCGCGCGATTCAGCGAAAATGTGGGCAGACTCGGCAAAAAAAAATGGAATTAGAATTGTGGTTATTGGATACAAGATTACAGACGATAAACTCAAAAAATTTTTTCAAAACGATATTGCTACTTTTCCAGATGATTATTTTGATGTAGTTTCTCAAAATGACCTAAAAAATGTCCTCTTAAATCAAGTTACCCCAGGACTTCTTTTTTGTGATACCAACCCTCCAGATTTAGTTTCTGCAGAAAGAGATCCATCAGGCACTGTTTTTGCAAGAAATCCAGTAACAATTGAAGCAGCTTTTTCAGATGATGAGAATTCAAGCGATTGGGGACTTGACACAATTGTTCTTTCCTGGACAAAAGATCCAAGTTGGCTTGATAAAAATGATATTATTTGTGACCATTTAGGACTTAAACCATCTGCAACCTGCGAAGGAAAAATTCCAGGTTCTGCTTTAAATGAAAATGATACAATTTTTTGGAAAGCAAAAGCTAAAGATGGCGCAGAAAATGAAAGTTTTGCTCCCTCGAGTGGTTCTTATTCTTTTTCTGTAGCGAGTGTTGATATAAAAATTAATCCAGGAAGTGCTCAGGAAGGATTTTTTGTTAAAAATCAAGAAAATGAAATTAAATTTATCATCACTGATCCCACAAGTGATCCTTCAGATGGAATTAACTATTATCTACGCATCTGCTCACCGCCAGCAGAGGGTTCAACAGATGATGTTCCTTTAATTTGTGCTGAAAGTTCCTCTGAAGATAAAACATCAGATGATCCTGTTCTTAAACAACCTCCCACAAATAGATGCGATTGGAGTGGATCTTCTTATGTTTGCACTTACACAATCACTCCAGATGATAGCTGGCAAGATAAAGCTCAAGTCTTTTTTTTACCTTACAGTTTAGCAAGCAATTTTGCTGAATCAACAAAAATTGTTAATGTTTATAAGGATATTGAACCACCGGTCATTACTGTTTCTCATAGCCCTGATCCTGTTTTAGACAAAGATACTGTTGCCCTTACCATTACTGCAACTGATGAGTCTGGAATTTATTCAATGAAGATTTGCTGGCGAAAAAATGGCGGAGAATGGAACTGTCAGGAATGGACAAATCCAGAAACTACTACTCAGTCTATCCAAATTGGTCCTTTTTCTCAGGGAACAATTATTGAATATTATGGTGAAGCAACAGATGCAGCTTATCCTGTGCCAAATACGGGAGCAAGCGATATTAAAAGTTTTACTGTTTTTTCATCTCAATGTTATGATAACTCCAGAAATTATCTTGGTGATTTAACTCATTGTAATGGTGGTTCTGGAAGATGTTGTGGAGGGATTTGTGATACATCCTATAGTTGCAGTCTTGATGATGAGTGTTCAACTGAAACCTGCAGTGGCACTTCTTGGACATGCACTCCTGCAAATACAGGAGCTAATTGTTGTCAAGGAACAAACTGCGATGGGTGCTTTGCAAAAACCTCTTGTCCTAATTATGGCGGAGGAGCAGGCTGTGAGATTAGGGATTATTCTTGTGATAGTTCAGGAAAGTGTGTTTATTCAGTATCAACCTATAACTGTGATTTTTGTTCAGGTCCCACGCTTTATGATTATGGCTGTAAGGACGGTGAGTGTAAAAATATAAATACTGTTTTATGCTCAGAAAGTAACAACTGGGATGGAGATTCAATAAAGTGCAACTGTGATTGTGATTGTTATGATATAGAGGAAAAAATAGGAGTCTATTGTGGAGGAAAAGATGTTTGCACTGATGGTAAAGATAATGACTGTGATGGTGTGAGGGATTGCCAAGAACCAAGTTGTGATGATATTGCTCCTGCAGTTACAAGTTCTGCTTATGATAGTGAAGGAAATTTTATTCCAGATGGAGGAAAAGTAAGAGAAGAAAATACTAATAAAGTGAAACTGGAAGTTACTTCTTTTGAGCAAGATCCTTGTGGATTGGGAGTAAATGATGTTTATGAAGTAAAAGTCTTTTATAAGTTAAACAATGGTCCTTGGTCTCTTATTATTGATTGTAAAGATGCAAATGCAAATGGAAAATGTGATAATAATCCCTTTTTAAATATTTCAAGTTTTTCTGTTAAAATTCCAGAAGATGGCATTCCTGCAGGCACGACTGTTTATTATAAAGCAGAGGCAACAGATAGTGTTTATAACACTGCGGTTGATGAAGGTTGGTTTCTTGTAGTGAGTGGGGAATGTTTAGGGAAGCCGGACCTTTCTTCTTGTGCAGGGGGAGCAGGAGTTTGTTGTGGTGAGGTATGCAACACAAAAAAAGATTGCAACTTAGATGAGGAATGTTCAGTTGATGCTTGTGATGGAATATATTGGACCTGCGCTCCTGCAAACGAAGGGAATTCCTGTTCTTCTGGAACCTGGACAAAAAAAAGAAAAATTACCATTGATAACTCTTCAAACCCTGAAACTCTTAGAAATTTCCAGATAAAAGTGGATGTCCCTTATGATTCTGATATGCAGATTGATTTTGATGATATTAGATTTACTGATGAAAATGGTGCTCCTTTAGCTTTTTACAAAGAAAGTGTGGGGCAAGTTTTGCGAGTAAAATATAAGGGAAAAATAGGACATCCATTAACTCATCAATGGTTAATAAATGATTATAATTTTAATACAATCTATGAAAAAACTTTAGATGATGCAATTTATTCTCCGCGCAATGTCGGCAGTTATTTCAATTGGTTTTATACTACCTGGCTTTATGTGAGAAAACCCGGATATTGGGCTTTTGCTATTGATGGAGATGATGCAGTTGAAGTAGAAGTTGATGGACAGATTGTTGCTTCATGGTATGGAGGGCATGGATTTTGCAGCTGTTATGACCATAATGGATCTCTCTATTTAACTCAGGGTTGGCACAAATTAATTGTTAGGCACGAGGAAGATAGCGGTGGTGATGGAGTGATTTTATACTTTAAATCACCAATTGATACTCAATGGAAGATATTTTCAAGAGATAATCTTAAAAGAAGAGGGATTATTTTTGCTTACCTACCTGAGGATAGTACGCTTCAATCCAAAACTTTCATTCAAAATGGTCTTTCTGAAATTAAAGGCTCTGCCACTTTTTGGGTAAGGGTTCCTTTTGTGCCCGCAAACTCAACCAAAACAATTTATATGTATTATGGAAACTCATCCGCAACTGATGCTTCTCAGCCAGAACAAGTCTTTGAATTTTTTGATGATTTTGAAAAACCTTTAGATACAAGCATTTGGTATATTTCAGCTGACAATTATTCGGTTTCAAATAGTATTTTAAGAATAAATGTCGGTGCAATAGGTCTTCAAAATCCTTTACCCTTCTCTTTGCAAGATGGATATATTGTTGAAGCGAAAACACTTTTCAACACAAGAACTTCTCGTTATTCGGGAACAATTCCTGAAATTTCTTCTTCTCGCTTCACCGCAAGTAGTAACTCTCACGCTGACGCGACAGTGCTTTTTATGAGAGAAAATAATAGCCAATGGATTAAATATTGGATCGGTGATGGCTCAAAAAGTTCTTATAATGTAGGTTATGGATCCACTGGTTGGCACTCTTGGGAAAATAAATGGTATCTTACAGGGATCTCTGCTAAAGAAGGTGAAGTAAAACTTTGGAAAAATTATGCTCCTTTAAAAATTTTCGATGGAATTAATTGGCAAAAAGATATGAAATATTTTTCATTGGGAGCTTTCCACGGGGCTGCTTCTTATAATATCCAAGACACCTCTTATGATTGGGTAAGGGTGAGAAAATATCATCCTTTTATTAAAGAAATATATGATTTTGAAATTCAAGATCTTTCAGGATGGAGTTTTTCTGGAACTAAAGGCTGGAAGATTTCAACTACTCATTATGAAGGATCTTATGGAATTCAAAATGAGGACATAGGGAATAATCAGAGCGCTTGCATTTTTAGAAATGTAAGTCTTCCTAATGGAGGAGAAATAGCATTTTATTGGAAAGTAAGTTCAGAAAAGTATTATGACTTTTTGAGATTTTATATTAACGGGAAAGAAAAAACAAAAATTAGCGGCGATGTTCCATGGCATCAAAAAATTCTTGCTCTTCCTCCTGGAACTTCTGAAATTAAATTCTGTTATACCAAAGATGGAAGTGTAAGTCGAGGCAATGATACAGGATATGTAGATTTCATTAGAATCTATATGAACCCTGTTACTATCTCTCAAACTGAAGAAATAATTACCGCTGTTGAAACGGGAGGATGTTTTTCTTTGCCAGGTTATACTGAAACTCGAGGATTGGCTTCTGCTTATCTTGATGGTTGTGAAAAAGTAGATCAAGGGAAATGTTCTCAAGGAAAATGTATGTTTAAAATTCTTGATGAGAAAAAAGATCAATGTGAAGATCCCTCAACAAGTTATAACCTTTTGGATTACGAATGTTCAGGCGGGGAGTGCACTTTTACACCAAGTTTCAATCTTATTTGTGATTATATCCCACCCGCAACTTCAACTTTCACTGCTTATGATAAATCAGGAAGTGAAATTCCGAATGGGGGAGTGGTTACAAGAGAAAATGCAAGCACGATAAAATTCGTTTCAAAGAATCACTTTGATGAAGTTTCTGCGATTTATTACCATAAACTTGAGTATCGAGTGAGAAAACCAGGCGAATCTTTTGGTCCCTGGATAGTCCTTTGCGCTTGCTATGATGGAAATGGAGATGGATATTGTGACTCAGGTTCAATTGATGGGGAATGCACTGCTATTACCTCGATTACAGATTTTGAGTTCTCTGCTGGTCCTTTTGATGCCGGAGATGAAATTGAATATCGAGTTACTTTGATGGATACTCAGTTTAATGAGGTTTCTCTTACAAAAAGTTTTTCTGTTCAAAACAATCCTCCAAATAAACCTGAAATTACAGAAAAACCCTTGATCTATCCAAACTCAGTTGAGTGCACTCCTCAGAAAATTTATGCTACCTTTAAATGGAAATACACTGACCCTGATGGAGATAAAATGAAATCTGCAAGAATTC
>CAZRAI010000009.1:0-13296 GCA_964598115.1 uncultured Candidatus Saccharibacteria bacterium
ACATCGGCAAAATCGGCATTATCATCTCGCTACTTAAATCATTCAAAAAACTAACAAGGCCTAAAAAGATTACATTTTTAAAATTATCTTTCTTGGTGTTTCTTTTTACTTCAGACATCAATGTAAAAATAACTTAAAATTAAAAAAATATCTAACATCTTTTGCCTCTTGTTTTCTGCAAGTGAAAAAATTGGGCGGGGGAGGAATCGAACCTCCGACCTCTGCTTTATCAGAGCAGCGCTCTAACCACTGAGCCACCCGCCCAAATAAAATTTTTGAGAAAGGAAGGGAAATAAGCCGGGTTCTGTTCCTTTTGAGGATTTCTCCTCAAAAGATGGTCCTCATTTCTCTAAGCGTGCTCAAAAAAGCACTTGCACCAGCCAGGGTTTACCACAGGCGATGATTACTCATCGCTGAGAGGGGTTTTACTCCCTCACTTTTCACCCTTACCTTCCCTGAAAAAATCAGGGAAGGCGGTTTAGTTTCTGTGGCACTTTCCCGACAGAGGGAAATCCCCTGTGGTGGGATTAACCCCACTGGCCACTTCTGTAGGCAAAACCCACAGGGTGCCCGGACTTTCCTCCTCTTTGTTGTTTAAATAAAGCAACAAAGAAGCAAGGACCTATCCCCTCCTTTCTCAAAAGAACTTTTCATATTTTACAATTCTTTCTTTTAATTTCAAGACGCGTTAGTTAACTCTCTTCAATTTCTTTTTCTTCAATTTCTTCTTTTAAAGTTAAATCTTTTATTTCAAATAAAGAAGGAGGGATTTCTTTTAAAAAGCGAGAGGGTTCTAAATACCTTTGATGTTTTTTTGAAAAGAGGGGACAAAACAAAAAAAGATAATTTTTAGTTCGGGTAGAGGCGACATAAAAAAGGCGCCTTTCTTCTTCTATTTCTTTTTCATCTCCTGATTTAAAATGAGGAAGGTAACCTTCTACTACGTCCATTAAAATCACTACTTCCCATTCAAGTCCTTTTGCTTGATGAATAGTTGAAATTAAAAGAAAAGATTCCTTTCCTTTTCTAAACTCACTTTGAAAACTTTCTTCATAGACAATTTCCTCTAAAAATTGCCCAAGATCTTTTTTACCTTGAGCAAAAGAAATTAAACTTAAAATATCCTCTTTTCTTTCTTCAAAATCATCATATACTTTCTCAAAAGTTTCTTTATGATCTTTTAAAATAACTTCTATTTTTCCTGAAATCTCTTTTTTTTCTTTTATTTTTTCCAAAATTCCAAAAACCTCAGAAAGACCTTTTTTTTGAGATAAAGATAAAAAAGAAAAGTTTTTAGCTGAAATTTCTTTTTTTAAAAAAAAGTGTTTTTTTAAAAAATTTATAATTTTTTGAGCAGTTTTTGGACCAATTGTTTCTTTTTGCAAAAGAATTCTTTGCCAAGAAATTTCATCTAAAGGATTTTTCTCAATTTTTAAAAAAGCCAGCACATCTTTTACATGAGCACTTTCAAAAAAACGCATCCCCCCTCTTTTAATATAAAAAATTCCTTTCTGATGGAGCATCATTTCCAAAAAAGAAGTCTGATAAGCGGTCCTTGCCAAAACCGCAATTTCGCTTAAAGGAAATTTTTGAGAAAAATTTAAAATTAAATCCAAAATCTTTTCTGCTTCCTCAATTTCATCTTTTACAAGATATAAAACTGGAGTTTGGGTGCTTTTTTCGGAAAAAAGATTTTTTTGATAAAGAATTTTTGATTGTCTAATAAGTTCATTTGAAAAAGAAAGAACTTCATTTGGGACTCTGAAACTTCTCTTTAAAAAATATATTTTTGCTGAAGGAAAATCTTTTTTGAAATTTAAAATATTTGAAATTCTCGCTCCACGGAAAGAATATATACTTTGAGCATCATCACCTACAACCATTAAATTTTTATTTTCTTTTCTCATTTTTTTAATAATTTGATGTTGTAAAAAATTGGTATCTTGATATTCATCAACCAAAATATAAAAAAATTTCTCCTCAATCTCCTTTTGAAAAGAAGGAATTTTTAAAAGTTCATACCAAAGATATAAAAGATCATCAAAATCAACATAGTTAAGATCTTTTTTTAAAGAATTGTATTCCTTGAAACATCTCTCTATTTCTAAAGAAAATTCTTTAAATTGAGGGTAATAATTTTTTAAAACCTCATCAAAAGAAGAAAGTTCATTTATTTTTAAAGAAAAAATTCCAGCTAATTTTTCTGGCTTTGGGAAAAAATCTTTTTTTAAGTTTTTTTTATTCTCTAAAACTTTTTTAATTAAAATTTTTTTATCTTCTTCATCTAAAATAGAGAAATTTTTTTTGAAACCTAAAAAACCTGCATATTCTTTTAAAATCATATTTCCAATATGATGAAAAGTTCCTCCAATTAAAGGGAGATTTTTTGAAAAAAGATTTTTTGCCCGAGAAATCATCTCTTGGGCTGCTTTTTGGGTAAATGTCAGAAGTAAAATTTTTTGCGGAGGAATACCTTCTTTTATCAAAAAACAAAAACGATAAACAAGAGTTTTTGTCTTCCCTGAACCTGCTCCTGCTAAAACAAGAGCCGAACCAAAAGGAGAAAAAACTACTTTTTTTTGCTCATCTGATAGAAACGAAAAATCCATTTTTCTTTAAAAATCTTTTTCATTATCTTTTTCAAATTCTTCTTTTTTAACTAAAACTTCTCTTGGTTTTGCTCCCTGAGCTGGTCCTACGATACCCTCACTTTCAAGCATATCTAAAAGCCTGGCTGCTCGAGCATATCCAACCTTAAGCCTTCTTTGCAGAAAAGAAGCCGAGGCTTTTTGAGTTTCAATCACGAGCCTCTTTGCTTCTTCATAAAGTTCATCATCTATAGGAATGCCTTCTTTTTCTTTTTTCTCTGCTTCTCTTAAATATTCTTCAAAGCGTAAATCAAGTTCATCTTTTTCCCTTTTTGAATCTCTCTTTTTCACATATTCACAAATTCTTTTAATCTCTTTTGAGGACACAAAAGGTGCTTGATATCTTTTTGGCTTTGCAGATTCTGGTCCTAAAAAAAGCATATCCCCTCTTCCAAGAAGCCTTTCTGCGCCTGCTATATCTAAAATTGTTCTTGAATCTACCTGAGAAGGTACCTGAAAAGCAATTCTTGAGGTAATATTCGCTTTTATAAGACCGGTCAAAACCTCAACTGAAGGTCTTTGAGTGCTTAAAATTAAATGGATTCCCACTGCCCGTCCAAGTTGTGCCAATCTTACAACCAAACTTTCAAATTCTTTCCCTTTTGTTATCATTATATCTGCAAGTTCATCAATAATTAATAAAAGATAGGGTATTTTTTTGTATTTTTTTATTACTTCTTTATCTTTATTAAAAGCTTCTATATTTCTTTTTTTTGCCATTTTTAAAATTTCAAGTCTCTCTTGCATTTCTTCTATTAGCCATTTAAGAGCGGGCATAATTTTAGAATAAGAAATTATTGGTTGAAAAGCCAAAAGATGAGGTACACTTTCATATAAATTAAACTCTACTCTTTTAGGATCAACTAAAATCAATCTTAAAATTTGAGGAGAATTTTTAAGTAAAAACGAAACTATCATTGAGTTCAAAAAAACAGTTTTTCCGGTTCCTGTTGCTCCTGCTACTAAAAGATGAGGCATTTTCTCAAGCGAAGCAAAAAAAGAATTTCCTCTGACATCTTTTCCTAATGCAAAAGTTAAAGGTGTTTTTTTAAAACCAGGGAAGGAAATAACATTTCTCAATCTTACAATTGCTCTTTTTTTGTTTGGTACTTCCACTCCAACTAAAGATTTTCCTGGAATAGGAGCCTCAATTCGAATAGGATGAGAAGCCAAGGCTAAAGCTAAATCATTCTGTAAAGAAATTACTTTTGAAAGTTTTATTCCTTGGGCAGGGCGGAAAGTATATTGAGTTACTGTCGGTCCTACATTTATCTCTCCCATTTCAACAGAAATACCAAAATTTTCTAAAGTTTTTTGAATAATTTTTGCATTTGTTTTCAAATCACCACTTATGGGGGAATTCTCTTCTTTTTCTAAAAGATGCAAAGGTAAAGTTTTGTAAGAATTCTCTTTTGGGGCTTTGGTTTTAATGGAAAGTTTCGACAAAGGAAAAAGTTTCGATTTTTTCTCTTTTTCAGGACTCACTTTTAACTTGGAGGGCACTTTTTGAAGTTTTAATTCTTTCATTCCTTTTTTTCTTTGAGGAATAAACTTTTTAAAAAGATCTCTCACCGGAACCCCAATCTGAAAAGAAAAGGATAAAATAATCAAAAGAATCACTAATACTAAAGACCCTGGAGTACCTAAAAACATTTTAAGAAATCCCCCTAAAAACATTCCTATATCCCCTCCCCAAGTTTCTTTTAGAATTTCAAAAAAAAATGCAAAAAGAAAAATTTGTCCCAAAAATCCTGAAATATTCCATGCCAAATTAATTTCTTTTTTTTGCAAAAGTAAAACCCCCTCTATTATTAAAAGAAAAGGAAATATATAAGCGCCCTTACCAAAAAAAGAGTTAAAAAATGAAATTAATACTTCTCCTACTTTTCCTCCTCCTTTAAAAAAACTTAAAAATAAAAAAATTCCCAAAAAAATGAAAAAAATTCCAATTATTTCTTTTCTAAATTTTTCTTTCCTTTCAAATCTTTTGTTTTTTTCTCGCTTCATCTAAAACCAGTCCCGGCAGGAATAAGTCTTCCTATTATAACATTTTCTTTGAGTCCTCTCAAACGATCAACTTTTCCCTCAAGAGCTGCTTGAATAAGAACGCGAGATGTTTCTTGAAAAGAAGCCGCTGAAAGGAAAGAGGCAGTTGAGAGAGCAACCTTAGAAATTCCTTTAAGAACCCTTTTACCAAGAGGTGGTCTTTTTCCTTCTTTTTTCATTCTTTCTCTCTCTTCTTCATATAAAGATATTGGAACAATCTCTCCGGGTGCTAAAAGAGAATCTCCACTGGATGTAATCAAAACCCGAGAGAAAGTTTGTTTCAAAATAACTTCAATGTGCTTGTCATGTAAAGCAACACCTTGGGAGGCATAGACTTTCTGAATTTCTTTAAGTATGTATCTTAATGTTTCTTTGGGTGAGATCTCAAATATTTCTTTAAGATCAATTTCTCCATCTGTAAGTTTCATCCCTGGAAAAACTTTTTCTCCTTTTCTTACAAGAATTCTCCTTTCTAAAGGAACATTAAATTTTTTAAGTTCTTCTTTAGAGGTTTTTATCCAAATTTCTTTATTTCTCTTTTTTCTTTCAATCTTTTTCACTTCCCCCTCAACATTACAAATAGTTGCTTTCTTTTTAGGACCTACTCCCCTTACTTCAAAAATCTCCTCTGCTCGGGGCAAACCTGTAGTAATATCGCCCACCCCTGCTACTCCTCCTACATGGAATGTCCTCATTGTAAGCTGAGTGCCTGGTTCTCCTATTGCTTGAGCAGCTATTACTCCAACTGCTTCGCCTAATTTCACAAATTTACGAGAAGAGAAATCCATCCCATAACATTTTTGACATATTCCCTCCAAAGATTTACAAGAAAGCGGAGAGCGTACTTTTATTTTATCAGGACCTTCTTTTTCAATTAATTTTGCTTTCTCTAAAGTAATCATCTCTCCTCTTTTCACAATAATATTTCCTTTTTTATCTTTTACATCCTCCAAAGTAATTCTTCCTAAAACTTTTTGCATAAACTCTTGACCAATTTCTTCTGCATCTTTTTTAGAAATTACAATTCCTTCTTTATCTCCACAATCTTTTTCTCTTACAATTAGTTCATGAGCAACATCCACCAGTCTTCGAGTAAGATACCCTGAAACCGCCGTTCTTAAAGCGGTATCTACAGTTCCTTTTCTTGCTCCATGAGTAGAAATAAAGTATTCGAGTGGAGTTAGTCCTTCTTTGTAGCTTTTCTTAACACAAAGCTCAATTATTTCTCCTGCAGGATTAATCACAAGACCCTTCATTCCTGCCATCTGGATTGGCTGGACCCAACTCCCTCGCGCGCCTGCCTCTACAATTAACTTTACCGAATTAAACTCTGGCAAGGTTTTTGGAATAAGCTCGGCGATCTTTTCTCTAATTGTTTGCCAATTTTCAATAATTTTTTCTCTTTTTTCTTTCTCAGAGATAAATCCTTGATCAAAAAGAGATTGAATTTCTTTTTCTTTTTTCTCTCCTTCTTTAAAGAGATTTTTTTTCTCTTTTGGCTCTACTAAATCATCTATTCCCCAAGTAGTCGCAGAAAGAGTTGCCCATTCAAATCCAAGTTCTTTGAGGGCATCTAAAACTTTTATTACTGTATCTTGAGAGTATTTCTCATAAATCTCCTCAGTTAATTTTGAAATCATTTTGGAGTTTATTTCTTTTTCTTGATAGGGAAAATCAGAAGGTAAAGCTTCATTGAAAAGAATCCTTCCAAGGGTAGTTTTTACTTTTTTGCCTTTAACTCCTTTCTTTTCAAAAAACTCCTCATTCATTATTTCTACTTCTTCATGAATTTCTATTTCTCCTTTCTCATAAGCATACTTTGCTTCTTTAATAGAAGAAAAAACTTTTCTTTTTTCTTTGGTTTTTATTTTTGTTAAATAGAAAATCCCTAAAATCATATCTTGTCTTGGAATGGCAATCGGATAGCCACTCGCTGGTTTTAAAATTCCATGTCTTGAAGCAACAATATTTTTTGCTTCCCATTGAGCCCGCTCTGATAAAGGAATAAAAACTGCCATTTGATCTCCATCGAAATCTGCATTAAAGGCAGGACAAACAAGAGGATGAATTTGAATAGAAAGCCCTTCAATGAGTTTCACTTTAAATGCCTGAATAGAAAGCCTATGTAAAGTGGGAGCTCGATTCAAAAAGACCATTTTATCTTTTATTACTTCCTCTAAAGCTTCCCAAACTTCTTCTCTTTCTTCAGCAATCAAAATATTTGCCATTTTGATATTATGAGCATACTCTTTTTGAATTAATTTATGAATTACAAAAGGTTTGAAAAGTTCAAGTGCCATTTTTTTGGGCAGTCCTACCTCATCTAATTTGAGTTCTGGACCAACCACAATCACTGATCTTCCAGAATAATCTACTCTTTTTCCTAAAAGATTTTGTCTGAAACGACCCTGCTTTCCTCTAAGCATATCTGCTAAAGATTTAAGTTGTCTTCTCCCTCCACCACCTGAAGCCTGAGTCATTTGAGGTTTTCTTCGCATTGAATTGTCAATCAAAGCATCAACCGCTTCTTGAAGCATTCTTTTCTCATTCCTTACAATTACCTCTGGAGCCCCAATTTCTAAAAGATATTTCAAACGGTTATTTCGGTTAATCACTCTGCGGTAAAGGTCATTTAAATCAGAAGAGGCATATCTTCCTCCATCAATTTGAACCATTGGACGAAGATCTGGAGGTAAAACAGGCAAAACTTCAAGACACATCCATTCAGGTTTAACTTTAGATTTTAAAAGAGATTTAACCAATTTAAGCCGTGCATAAAGAAAAGATTTTCTTTCTTCTTTTTTCTTTTTGAGATCCTTTTCTATTTTTTCTTTTTCTTTTTGAAGATCTATTTTAGAAAAAAGTTTTTTAATTGCCTCTGTTCCTGTCTCTGCTTTAAAGCAGGGATATTTAAGAGAAAATTTCCTCATTTCCATCTCAGTTAAAATTTCTCTTTCTTTAATCCTTTCAAGTTCTTTTTTTTCTTCAGGTGAGTTAATTTCTTTTTCAATTTCTTTTTTCTTTTTCTCATCAACTTCAGTAATAATGTAAGCCATGAAATAAATCACTCTTTCAACTTCTTGAACTTTTTTCTCAAGCAGAAGTCCAATTCTTGAAGGAACTCCCTTTACAAACCATATATGGCAAACAGGGACAGCTAAGTGTATATGCCCCATTCTTTCTCTTCTTACCGAAGAAGAAGTAACCTCCACCCCACATCTATCACAAACAATTCCTTTATATCTTTTTCTTTTATATTTTCCACAAGCACATTCATAATCTTTAATAGGTCCAAAGATTCTCTCGCAAAAAAGTCCATCTCTTTCAGGTCTTTGAGTACGATAATTTATGGTCTCGGGTTTCAAAACTTCTCCATGAGACCAACTTTTCATTTCTTCAGGAGAGGCTAAAATGATTTTAAGGGCATCAAAATCGCTTTCTTTTATCATTTTTATTATTTTTTATATTTCTTTTTAATTTTTTGGATATTCAAGCCTAAAGATCGAAGCTCACATACTAAAACATTAAAAGAAGAAGGAACTCTTGGTTGTTCTATCTCTTTTCCTCTAATAATTGTCTCATAAGCGTTTGTCCTTCCTAAAACATCATCAGATTTTATTGTTAACATTTCCTGTAAAGAATAAGCCGCCCCATATCCTTCAAGTGCCCATACTTCCATCTCGCCAAATCTTTGTCCTCCATATAATGCTTTCCCTCCAAGAGGTTGTTGGGTAATTAAAGAATAAGGTCCAATTGCTCTTGCATGAATTTTATCCTCAACCATATGAATAAGTTTCATCATATAAATAACTCCTACGGTCACTTTCTCTTTAAAGGGAAGACCGGTCCTTCCATCATAAAGTTTTACTTTTCCATCTTCAGGTAAACCTGCTTTCTTTAACTCTTCTTTTATTTCTCCTTCACTTGCACCATCAAAAGGCGGGCAAATTGCCTGATAACCCAGTTTTTTAGCAGCAAAGCCCAAGTGTGTTTCATAAATCTGACCAAGATTCATTCGAGAAGCTACAGATAAAGGATTTAAAACAATATCAACAGGTCTTCCATCTTCTAAAAATGGCATATCTTCTTCTGGTAAAATTTTTGCAATTACTCCTTTATTTCCATGTCTTCCTGCAAGTTTATCTCCCACAGTTAACCTTCTCAAATATCCTATTTCTACCTGAATCCTTTTTATCACTCCTGGTTCTAAAAGAGATCCCTTTTTCCTTTTAAAAACCTTCACTCTAATTACCTTTCCTCTTTTTCCATGGGGCAAATACAAAGAAGTATCTTTTATCTCCTTTGCTTCTTCTCCAAAAATTTTCCTTAGAAGAACTTCCTCAGGGGAAAGTTCCTCTTCTCCTTTAGGAGAAATTTTTCCTACAAGAATGTCTCCCGCTTCCATTTCTGCTCCTTCAATTGGAAAACCATTTTCATCTAAATTTCTAAGTTTTCTTTCAGAAACATTTGGAATATCGTTTGTGGTAATTTCTGGACCAAGTTTAGTTTCAGTTACATCACAAGAAAAGTTCTCAATATGACAGGAAGTAAAAGTATCCTCTTTTAAAAGCCTCTCTGAAACGATAATTGCATCTTCATAATTATATCCTCGCCAAGGCATAAAGGCACACAAAAGATTTTTTCCTAAACCAATTTGTCCTTGAGAAATTCCGTATGATTCAACCAAAACTTTTCCTTTTTTAACATATTCTCCTTTTTTAACTAAAGGTTTTTGATGAACAGTGGTGAACTGATTTGTGCGCACAAAATTCTGCAAAAGATATTCTTTCTTTTTTCCTCCTTTCTCTGAAATCACGATTCTTTTTCCATCTACTTCTAAAACTTTTCCTTCTTCTTTTGCTTCCACAAGAAGGCGAGAGTTTTCAGCCACTACTTTTTCAAATCCTGTTGCTACCAAGGGTGGCTCTGATTTTATCAAGGGAACTGCCTGTCTCTGCATGTTTGAGCCCATTAAAGCTCGGTTAGCATCATCTCTTTCAAGAAAAGGAATTAAAGAAGAGGAAACTGAAAGAATCTGTTGAGGTGACACATCTACATATTTAATTTCTTTTGAAGAAACAATTGATGGCCTTCCTTTTACTCGGGCTTCTACTCTCTTCTTTTTAATTTCTTTTTCTTTTCCTTCAACCTCAGCCGCTGAAGCAATAATTGTATTTTCTTCCTCATATGCATTAAGATATTCAATTTTATTTGTCACTTTATGTTTCTCTACTTTAAAATAAGGTGTTTCAAGAAAACCAAATTTATTAAATCGTGAATACAAATCTAAATGAACCACAAGTCCTACATTTTTTCCTTCGGGTGTCTGGATTGGGCAAATTCTTCCATAATGAGAAGGTTGAACATCTCTTACTTCAAACCCAGCCCTTTCTCTTGTTAAACCACCGGGCCCCATCGCAGAAAGTCTTCTTTTATGCTCAAGTTCAGATAAAGGATTGGTATTGTCCATAAATTGAGATAAAGAAAAAAGCATAAAAAACTCTCTCACTTGAGAAGCAAATGGCTTTGGATAAACAATATTTTTTAAAGAAGCTTCTTCTGGTTTTACAATTGACATTCTATTTTTAATTTGTCTTTCCATTCTCATCATTCCTAAACGAAGTCTCATTTCGAGAAGTTCTCCTATTCTTCTTACTCTTCGACAACCTAAATGATCAATATTATCAGGTTCTGCTAATGGGTCATTGTTAAGTCGAATTATCTCTTTAATGACTTCTATAAGATCTTCCTTTTTGAGAAACCTATCCTTTCTTGAAATAGGTTCCTTAAATGGTCGATTCAAGCGATACTGCATTCTCCATCTCCCTACTTCTGAAAGATTGTAACGAGCGTAATTGAAAAATAAATTTTCAAAAAAAGTTTTTGCATTTTCTTTTGTGGGAAGTTCTCCTGGCCTTAAACTTCTAAAAATTTCTATTTGTGCTTCTATTTGGCTTTTTGTCTTGTCTTTTTTTAAAGTTTCTTCAATGTAATCAATTTCTCCTTCTTGCCTTTCTTTTTCAAAAATTTCAAGGATTTCTTCGTTTGACTCGCACCCAAAAGCACGCAAAAGAGCACTAGCAGGAATTCTTCTTCTTTTATCAATCTTTGCCCAAATTACTCCTTGAGAATCTGTATCAAGTTCAATCCAAGCTCCTCTCGCAGGAATAATTTTTGCACCAAAAAATCTTCTTTCACTTTTTTTAAAAGATAAAACAAAAAATACTCCGGGAGACCTCATGAGTTGGGATACGCAAACTCTTTCTACGCCATTGACAACAAACGTCCCTCTTTCAGTGATTTCTGGCATTTCACAGAAGAAAACTTCTCCTTCTTCCTCCTTTCCTAAAATTTTGTTTATCAATCTAAATTTCACTCGGAGAGGTCTTCCAAAACTATCATTTTCCATTCTCGCCTCAAGAGGGGTTTTATATTTAAGGTCACCTAAAGCATAACCAATAAAATGAAGATCATAAGCTTTTTCAGTATAATCCTTAATTGGAAAAAACTCTTGAAAAAGTTCTTTCAAACTCTCTTTGAGAAATTTTTTATAAGATTCTATTTGGAAAGCAATTAAATCTGGTAAAGGAAAAGAGAGGGGACACTTTGAAAATTTTTTTTTCTTAGAAAACATAAAAGGGCTCTCCCGCTTTATGAGCTTCTAATTTTAAAAAACAAAATTTATTTTAATTTTTTAAAAAAAATTGTCAAGACCCCAAAAACTTTTAGCCCAATCCTAAAAGTTTCGTTAAAAATAAAATATAAATCAACACATAAAATAATCCCTCCCACAAATGAATTCTCCGAGAAATACTTGAAATGATAAGTAAAATGCATGCCCCTCCCAAAAAAGGAAGACCTACCTTGAAAGTAAGATCATCTAAAAACAAAGGTTTAATCAAAGCAGGGGCACCACCAATTAAAAGAGCATCAAACACATTAGAGCCAAAAACATTCCCCAGAGCGATATCAAATTTCTTTTTAAAAGATGCTCCGACAGAAACAACCATCTCAGGAAGAGAAGTTCCCACAGCTGTTACAATAATAGTAATTAAAGATGGAGAAATGCCAAAAAAACGAGCCAGCTTAATAGTTGACTCAATAGTATAGTTTGCTCCAAAAGCTAAACCAATCATCCCCAAAAAAAGAAAAAAAACTTCTTTAAAAGTGACTTTTTGTTTCTTGAAAAAAAATTTCTCTTCTCCTTTTTTCATGATCGTATAGCAAAGATAAGTAATGAAAGTGACCAAAAGTATTAATCCTTCTCCGAAAGTTATTTTTTTGTCAATCATTGTCAGGATATAAAGAGCCATAGCCCCAGCAAAAAGAGGAGTATCTAAATCAACAAGGTTTCTTTCTACGAAAAGAGTTTTAGCTGCGATTGCAGAAAGTCCTCCAATAAGCAAAATATTTGCAATAATTGTTCCCACAGTATTTGCGGTTGCTAACTCTCCTACTCCCTTAAGAACAGAAGCAATTGCAACTCCAAATTCTGGAAGAGAAGTCCCAATCGCAACAATTGTCACTCCTATAATAAAAGGGTGAATTTTTAAAGTCAGTCCAATTTTCTCAGCGCTTTCAATAAACCAATCAGCAGATTTTATCAAAAGAGCTAAACTAAAAATAAAAAAGAAAAGCCATTCAATCATTTTTTTTTAATTTTACTCTTTTATAAATGCCTTGCAATTTTGTCTATAAGGGAAACAACTTCTATTTCTTTGGATTCCTTTTTTAAAGGGATTGTATCAGAAACAATAATTTTTGAGAATTTTGCTCTTTTTATTTTTTGATAAGCATTTTTTGAAAAAAGAGCATGCGTGACGCACAAAAAAACTTTTTTTGCTTTCATTTTGTCTAATTTCTTTTTCGCTTGAATGACAGTCTCTCCAGTATCAATTATATCATCAAATAAAATGATATTTTTTCCTTCAACATCTCCTTGAAATTTTAGAATTTTAACTCTTCTTTTCTTTTTAAATTCCTCTCTTTTCTTCTCAAAAAAGAAAACATCAATCTTTCCTAAAAATAAACTCAATTTTTTGCAATCATTGAGCGCTCCTTTATCTGGAGCGACAATACAAAAATTTGAAAAATTTTTAACAATTTTTTTAAGTTTTTTGGCAAAAATTTGAGGGGTTTCAATATTTAAAAGTTCTATTCCTTGATAAAATTTAAAAATTCTTTGACTATGAAGATGCACTGTAATCACTTTTTTAATCCCTGCTTTTTTAAAAAGTTCTGCTAAAAGTTTTGCTGAAATTGGTTCTCTAAAATCTTTTCCGGTTTTTTTATCTTGGCGCGAATAAAAAAGATAAGGCAAAATTAAATTTATTTCTTTTGCTTGAGCAAGCTTGGCTGCATTTGCGATTAAAAAAATTTCCATTAAAATCTCATCCACATTTTTTGAAAAAAGAGCACAAATATAAAGAGTTCTTTCTTTAACTTCATCAATTAAGCGAATATATTTTTCTTGACAAGGAAATTTTTTGATAAAAATTTTTCCAAGTTTAATTTGAGAGATTTGAGAAAGTTTTTTTGAAAAATCTTTTGCAGATGATGTCGGAAAAATAATCTTATCTTTTATATCATCTTTTTTTGACAT
>CAZRAI010000010.1:0-12480 GCA_964598115.1 uncultured Candidatus Saccharibacteria bacterium
GCAAGTAAAAAAATTTTTTCTGGAAAAAGAGATTTTTTTTCTAAAAGAAAATTTATATTTTCTTTCGAAAAAGGTCCTCGATCCACATAATCACCAAGAAACAAAATTTTAAAATTTTTTTTAAAAAATTGATTTAAAACTTTTTTTGAGGTCTCCAAATCTCCATGAGTATCTCCAACAAAAACAATTTTATCTTCTTTTGAGAAAAAAATGATTTTTTCATTTTCTTTAAAAATTTCCTCTTTCATTCCTTTTCACGTCCTATTTTCTTTATCACTTTTTTTAAAAAAATCAATCCTTTATTGACTTCTGAATTTTTAAAAATTATAATAATTTTTTTATGGAAATTAATTTACTTATTGGTGGTGAAGCAGGGCAAGGAGTTGCCAAACTCGGAGAAATTCTTGGAAAAATTTTTATTAAAAAAGGGTTTTATGTTTTTAATTATAAAGACTATCAATCTCTTATTCGGGGTGGTCACAATTTTAATATTTTGAAAATCTCTGATAAAAAAATTTTTTCACATTCCTGGAAAAATATTGATTATTTAATTGCTCTTAATCAAGAAACCGTAAATTTGCATCAACATCGTCTGAAAAAAGATTCTAAAATTTTTGCTTCTCCAAAAATAAAAGCAGGAAATAAAATCGAAATTAATACTCAAAAAATCATTCAAGACCTCAAAGTACCTTCCTTGATGGAAAATGTCATTTTAGCAGGAGGGTTTTTGAAATTTTTGGGATATGAAACTGAAGCTTTGGATATTTTTGAAAAAGAACTTAATCCTTTAGCAAAAGAGTGTGCTAAGCGCGGTTATGAAAATGTAAAAAATCAAAAACCACTTCAGTTTCCAAAAAAAACTTCTCTTAAATATTTCCTTACCGGAAATGAAGGTGTCGCTTTGGGAGCAATTGCGGGAGGTCTTGATATTTATATTGCCTATCCTATGACACCTGCAACTCCAGTTTTGCATACGTTGGCTCAAAAACAAAAAGAATATAATATTGCAGTCCTTCAACTTGAAAATGAAATCGCAGTTGCTACCTCAGCCCTGGGTGCTTCTTTTGGAGGAGCAAAAGTAATGGTCGGAACATCAGGAGGAGGATTTGCTTTAATGACAGAAGCTTCTTCTTTGCAAGGAATGTCAGAAATTCCTTTAGTTTTATATCTTGCTCAAAGAAATGCTCCGGCAACTGGTGTTCCTACATATACAGGTCAGGGAGATTTAGAGTTTGCCCTAAATGCAGGGCATGGTGAGTTTCCAAGAGTAGTTGTTGCTCCTGGAGATGCTAAAGAGGCTTTTGAAAGAACAATTGAGGCTTTATATCTTGTCCAAAAATATAGAGTTTTGGTAATTCTTCTTTCTGATAAACATATAGGAGAGTCAAACTACACTTTTGATGAAAAAGATTTCTCAGTGAGAGTAAAACCTCAAAGATTTATTTTAAAAGAAGTGCCAAAAGATTATAAAAACTACAAAATTACTGAAAATGGAGTTTCCCCAAGAGCAGTTCCTGGGCAAACTGAAACTCCAGTCCGAGCCACAAGTTATGAACACGATGAAAATGGAATCACAGTCGAGGAAGGAGAATGGGTGATTAAAATGAATGATAAAAGATGGAAAAAGTTTGAATTTGTGAAAAAAGAAATAAAAAATCTTGAACCTTTATCTCTTTATGGTGAAGGAGAAAACTTAATTGTCAGTTGGGGTTCACCAAAAGGTGCGATTTTGGATACTCTCTCAGAAATTGAAAATTGGAGTTTTTTGCAAATAAATTATCTTTGCCCTTTTCCTGAAAAGGAATTTATTGAAATTGCGAAAAACAAAAAAAGAATTGTTCTTGTTGAAAACAATGTTACGGGGCTCCTTGGAAGAGTAATTAGAGAAAGAACCGGACTTGAAATTAAAGAAAAAATTTTAAAATATGATGCAAGGCCCTTTGGTAAAGAAGATATTTTAGAAAAATTATGAAACCTGAAGATTTATCAACATACGCAAAAATTACTTGGTGTCCTGGCTGTGGAAATTTTGGAATTTTAATGGCTGTTAAAAAAGCAATTGCAGATCTTGTGAATGAAGGTTTTGCAAAAAAAGAACAGTTTGTTTTGGTATCTGGGATTGGATGTCATGCTAAAATTTATGATTATATAGACATTAATGGATTTTACTCTTTACATGGAAGAACTCTTCCTCCGGCTTTAGGAATAAAGATTGCCAACAAAGATTTAATTTTACTTGTTTTTGCCGGAGATGGAGATTTGCTCAATGAGGGAATTTCTCATTTCATTCATTGCGCAAGATATAATATTGATTTAACTTTGATTTTACATAACAACCAAGTTTTTGCTTTAACCACTGGCCAGGCGACTGCAACTACTGAAAAAGGATTTAAAGGAAAAAGCACTCCTCTGGGAACTTTTGAGGAACCTTTAAATCCTGTTTTGTTAGCCCTAAGTGCAGGAGCAACTTTTGTCGCAAGAGAATTTGCAATGTCCTGGCAAAACTTAGCTGAGACTTTAAAATCTGCTATTAAACACAAAGGTTTCTCATTTATAGATGTTTTGCAACCTTGTGTTTCTTTTCATAATACCACCCAATTTTTCAAAAAACATACTTATCGTCCAGAGATCAAAAACCTTAATGATAAAGATTCTGCTTTAAAACTGGCAAAAGAGTGGCAATATGAAATAAAAGAAGATGCTAAAATCCCTTTAGGAGTTTTTTACAAAGAAGAAAAAATCTCTTATGAGGAATGTTGGCCGGCTCTTAAAGAAGGAGCTTTTTATAAAAGAGAAAGAAAAATTGACTGGAAAGAAGTTCTCAAAGAGAAATTAATTTAATCAAGAGTGGTTGTAAATTCATCTGGCAGATTTAATATTTTGAAATTCTCATAATTCTATTTAATTATACCAAATTTTTCTTTAATGATGGGCAAAAGTTTTTCAAGTGCTTTTTTGCGATGAGAAATTTTGCGAAGTTCTTTTTCTGAAATTTCAGAATAAACTTTTTTAAATTTAGGAATATAAAAAAGAGAGCGAAAAGGATAGCCTGGAATGATTTTTTTTGAAGGGTTTTTCAAAATAAAACCCTGAATTTCACCTCGGACAAGATAAACTTTTTTCTCTTCAGGAAATTTAAGGGCTAAAACTGCACAAAGTTTTGCTTTTCTTCTCCAAAAAGGAACCCCTTCAAGTTTTTTAAGAGTATATTCAATTAATTCGTTGTCCGAAGCTTCATATCCTGGCCATCTTCTTGACCTAGGTCCAGGTTCTCCTCCCAAAATTTCTATCTCTATTCCCCCATCATCCACCAAAACAGGAAGTTTTGTTCTCTTTGAGTAGAAAAGAGCCTTCCCTTTAGCAATTTCTTCAAAAGTTTTTCCTTTCTCAAGAAATTCTTCTTTAAAGTTTATTTCTTTTAAAGATAAAACTTTAATTGGCAAACTTTTAAGCAAAAATTTATACTCTTTAACTTTCCCTTCATTTTTTGTTCCCAAAAGTAAAATTTTCATAAACTTTTTTCTAAAATTTTTTTAATCTTTTTTTGAGCACTAAACACTCTTTTTAAAATAAATTTTTTTTCTTTTATTTCTAACAAATTGCATGAGGGCTCATCAAAACCTCGAAGGAAAAAAGTAGTAGGAGTGGAAGAAGTAACAAAAAATGTTTTCTCAAGTTTCCAGACCCAAAATTTATGCCGGTGTCCTGATAAGACTATATTTACATTTAAATCAATCAAAAGTTTTAAAAGATCACCCGCATCCCATGGAATTGAACGCTCTCTTCCCGTTCCAGGAATGGGAATTAAATGATGGTGCAAAACTAAAATTTTTATTTTATTTTGTCTTTTTTGAAAAAAATTTTTGATTTTTTGATGTCCTTCTCTTCCAACGTTTCCATCTTCTAAATCTGGTTGAGTTGAATCTACTCCCAAAATACTTACTTTTTTCTCATCAAATTCAAAAAAACGAGAGCCAAAAAATTTCTCAAAAAGAACATCTCCTTCATTGCATACATCATGATTCCCAGGAACAATAAATTTTGGGATTTTAATTTGATCAATTAATTTTTTGGCAACTTTATACTCAGAAATATAACCATTTTCAACAATGTCTCCAGAAATAATCACAACATCTGGTTTAATTTTCTGATGTGCTAAACCCAAAAGATTTTCCCAAAGTTTTTTTGAAAAACTTGCTGAAGTTAAATGTAAATCTGAAAGATGTAAAATTTTCATAAAATTTTTGCGCCCTCCCCTGGTTTGCTTACAAAAATTTTTTTTACAAACCTTTTTTTTGAAATTTCATTTAAAATTTTTTTTAAAAATTTCTTTTCTGATAAAAGGTGCAAGCTTTCTCCTGCATCTAAAGTAAAATAAACTTTAATATTTCTTTTTCTCATTTTTTTTATAAATTCTATCATTTTTAGAGTCTTTGAGGAAAAATAAAAAATCGGAGGATTTGATGAAAGACAAAGCGCATGCATTTTAAGAGCATTTCTTTCTGCAATCTTACCTACAATTTCAATATCTTTTTTTTGCAATCCCTCAATTATTTCTTTCAAATCTTTTTCAGCACTTTTGGACCAAAGTTTATAAAAAGGCGATGTTTTAACAGAAATTCTCATTCCTTCTCTCGACGAAATTTCTTTTTCTTTGATTGAAAAAATAAGGGTAATAATTCTGAAATCCTTCCACCAATCTTTTGGAAAAAGGGTCTCGGCAAAAGAATCTTTTCCATCCTTTCTTTCTCCTTTATGCCACAAAACAAAACCTTCGCAAACCGATCTACAGGAAGAACCAGAACCTTGACGTGAAAGAACACTCAGTTCCTTTTGGGAAAGGTTAAGATTCAATATTTTATTTATGGCAATACTGAGACCTGAAAAAAAACTGGCTGAAGAAGCAATTCCTGCACCCTGAGGAAAATTTGAAAAAGAGATTATTTTAAAATAAACATTTTTTTTAAAAGTTTTTCTAATAATTTCAAGAAACCTTACTACTTTTTCCTTTTTTTTACGAGGAATTCTTTTGATTTTTTTTGCCTCTTTTAAAAAAATCTCATCTTCATTTTTTGAGGAAAAACTCAGTTCTATTTTTGTAAAAAAAGCATCCAAAGAAACAGACAAAGAAGAATTATAGGGTAAAAAAAGTTTTTCATCTCTTTTACCCCAATATTTAATTAAAGCCAAATTTGGATGCGAAACTGCTTTTACAACCATAAAAAAAATGTACCATCTATCTAAATAAATTCAATATCTCTTTTTTAATTTTTCCTTCAAGTAAAAATAAATTTCCTTTTTTAAAGTATGGCTCAATGATTTTTTGAATTTTTTGAGGATCACTTTCTTGAAAAATATTTTCTTTTGAGATACCTTTTTGAACTGCTCCGAGTTTAACTTCTTCAAAAAAATAAGGCGTCAAAACAATGCAAAGATCAAAAACTTCTCCTATTTTTTCTCCTAATTTTTTGTGAAAAAGAGTGCTCATTTTCCCAAGCTCAATCAAGCAAGAAAAAAGAATGATTTTTTTTCCAGGAAATTTTTTTGAAAACTCAATTGCTGAAAGAATTCCCTCCGGAGTAATATTTCCTAAATCTTCAAGCAAAAAAATATTATTTTTCCCTTTTTTGAGTTTCAAAGAATTAACTGATGGTTTTATCTTTTGAGCAAATTTTTTTATTTCTTTTAAAGAAAGACCCAAAATTTTAGCACAAGCTCCGGCTAATAAAAAATTTTCAATTTGATGTTTTCCTTGTAAAAAAAGTTTTATTTTTTCTTTTTCTTTTTTTTGCCAAAAGACATCAAATTCTAAAAATTCAATTTCTTCTTTAATATTTTTAGCAAAAAAATCAAATCTTTCATTAAAACCACAGATAATCTTTTTTTGAGGCACTCTTTTTATAATCTCAATCACTTTTTTGGACTCCCCGTTTAAAATCGCAAAACCATCTTTGGGTAAATTTGAGAAAATTTCACTCTTTGCCAAAATGATATTTTTTTGAGAACCAAACAAAGATAAATGCTGAAAAGAAATTCCTGTAAGAATGGCAATTTGTGGTTTTAAAGCCTGGGTTACTTTTTTAATCTCTCCTCTTTGATAAGCGCCAATTTCAGCCACAAAAAATTTTGTTTTAGAAGTTACTTTTTGAAGAAATCTTTTTGCAACTGCAATTTCAGTATTTTCATTTTTTTCTGTTTTCACAACTTCATTTTTGAATTTTTGAGAAAGCAGAGTGTAAAGAAAATCTTTGGTTGAAGTTTTACCATAAGAACCAGTAATGACAATCACAATCAAATTTTTCATTTTTCTCCTTTTTAAAAGAACTTTTTTTAAAAGATATTCCTGATAAAGATAAGTCGGAATTTGAAAAAAAGAAAAAAAAAGAAACAAAAAAAGAGGCGAGGTGGCATCTAAAATTAAACAAAAAAAGGGTAAGCGTTCATAAGAAAAATTATTTTTAACCAAAAGAAAATACAAAAATAAAAAAATAAAAAAAATAAAAATTGCTTTTTTTGTGAATTGAGGAATTTTCTTTTTCTCAAAAATTGTTTTTAAAAAAAGATAAAAAAAATAAAAAAAGGCAAGATAAAAAAAGAAGGTCTTTGAAAAAAAAGAAATTATTCCTCCAAAAATTAAAATTAAAAAAGAAAAAAAACTTGATTTTGGGAAAAAAACTTTGAAATCTTCTTCGAGCGCACTCAAAACTCTTTTGAGCTTATATTCTTTTTTTTGCCAAAAATAAAGATAAAAAAGAAATTTTTTTAAAAAATGGACCGAAAAAATTAAAAAAAATAAAACCAAAAAAAACTTCATATTTTTAAAAACTTTTCTATTTTTTTGGCAAAAATTTCTGGAATTTCAAGATGAGGCGAGTGAGCGCAAGATAAAATTTCAATTTCAGAATTTTTAATTTCTTTTTTTAAAAAAAGTGCTTCTTTTAAAGGGACAATTTTATCTTTTCTGCCATGCAAAATTAAAGTTTTTACTTTAATTTTTGGAGCAATTTCTTTTAAATTCTCTTTAGTAACTTTTTTGAAAATTTCTCTCATAATCCCTTTTGATTTTTTATAATCTTTTGAACTAAAAATTTCACTTAAAATTTTTTTAAAAAACGAAGGTAAAAATTTTTTAGTTTTTTTTGAAAAAAACAAAATCTTTTTTTTAAAAAAAGGCTTTTCTCTCAAGCTTGGCGTTCCAACCAAAATTAACTTCTCTACTTTTTGAGGAAAAAGAAAAGAAAAAAAACCTGCCACGCATCCTCCAAAAGAGTGTCCCAAAAGATTAATTTTTTTAATTCCTTTTTTTTCTAAAAATTTATTTAAAAATAAAGCATAATCTTTTGTTGAAAAAACTTTTTTGGGAGGAGGTTCTTTTCCAAAGCCAGGTAAATCTATCAAAATGACTTCAATTTCCTTTTTTTCTAAAAGATTTTTTATTTTTTGCCAAGATTTTTCAGAAGAACCCCAACCATGCAAAACTAAAAGAGATAAATTTTTCATCCTCAAAAAACCTGAGCGGGTAAGGGGAATCGAACCCCTGTCTCCTGCTTGGGAAGCAGGTGCTCTACCATTAAGCTACACCCGCTAAATTTTAAATGTTTTTCTTTCTCTAAATTCCTGAACTTTTCCTTCATTATATTGCTGAATTGGACGCAAATATCCAACAATTCTTGAATAAATTTCACATTTTTGAGGAACAACACACTTTGGGCAAAATTCATGTTCTCCTGATATGTATCCATGAACTGGGCAGATTGAGAAAGTAGGTGTGATTGTAATATAAGGAAGGCGATAGTTTTCAAAAATCTTTTTAACAAGATTTTTTAAAGTTTCAATGTCTTCAATTTTTTCCCCTGCAAAAACATGAAAGACTGTTCCTCCAGTGTATTTTGATTGAATTTCATCTTGTAAATCTAAAGATTCAAAAAGATCATCAGTATAATTTACTGGAAGTTGACTTGAATTGGTATAATATGGTGCCTTTTTTGTCCCAGCAGTAATAATCTCAGGAAATTTCTCTCTATCCTTTAAAGCCAATCTATAAGCAGTAGATTCTGCAGGAGTGGCTTCTAAATTATAAAGATTTCCCGTAGTTTTTTGATAATTAATAAGTCTTTGGCGCATAAAATCCAATACTTCAAGAGTAAATTTCTTTCCTCCAGGATCTGCAATACTTTCTCCCAAAAAGTTCAAACAGGACTCGTTCATTCCTACAAGTCCAATTGTTGAGAAATGATTTCCAAAATAACTTCCTCTTATTTTTTTTATTCCTGAAAGGTAAAATTTGGAGTAAGGATAAAGTCCTTTTTCCATAAAGTTTTCCAATGCTTTTCTTTTAATCTCAAGTGATTCTTTGGCTAAATCCATCAATTGAGATAGCCTTTCAAAAAATTCTTTTTTAGTCTTTGAAAGATAACCAATTCTTGGAAGATTAATCGTTACAACCCCGATTGAGCCGGTTAAAGGATTTGATCCAAAAAGCCCTCCTCCGCGATGATAAAGTTCTCTGTTATCAAGGCGCAGACGACAACACATTGAACGCACATCTTCAGGTTTCATTTCTGAATTAACGAAATTAGCGAAATAATTTATTCCATACTTTGCTGAAGCTTCCCACATTGGTTCAAGATAAGGATCATCCCAAGGAAAATCTCTGGTGATATTAATGGTTGGAATAGGAAAAGTAAAAGGTCTACCTGCTTTATCTCCTTCAATCATACATTCATATAAGGCTTTATTGAAAGTATTCATTTCTTCTTGAAATTCTCCATAGGTTTCTTTTTGAGGTTTTCCTCCTATAATGACTGGCGTATCTTTTAAATTCACTGAAGGACGAATATCTAAAGTAATATTTGTAAAGGGTGTTTGAAAGCCTACTCTTGTTGGAATAGCACAATTAAAAAGAAACTCCTGTAAAGCTTGTTTTACTTGTTTGTAGTTAAGATCGTCATATCTTATAAATGGAGCAAGTAAAGTATCAAAAGAAGAAATGGCTTGGGCTCCAGCAGATTCGCCCTGAAGGGTGTAAAAAAAGTTCACTATCTGCCCAAGAGCTGATCTTAAATGTTTAGCTGGTTTTGATTCAACTTTTCCTTTTACCCCTCCAAAACCTTTGACTAAAAGGTCATATAAATCCCAACCACAACAATTATGAACTAACAATCCATTCGCCAGAAAAGTATGAGAAGTAGTGGTGATATCATAAATTTCTTTATCTGGAATTTGAGTTGGTTGATTGTTTAGGACTTTGTTCCAACCAAATTCCTCAGCGCGCCAATGAGTCCGAGCTGGTTCAGCTTTTTGATATTTTATTGAAGGAAACTCAACCCCTTTCCTTTTAGAAAAACTTAATCGGTATAAAGGATAATTTTGAACAATTTCCCTTCCTTTAAATTTGTGAACTTTTCCAATATCCTTGGTGGAGGCACCATCTCTTCCAACAATTCCAAAAAATTGAAGCAAAATCGCAAGTTGCTCGAGCATCTTTCGTGAAGCAACTCTTATTAAAATCTGAGATGGATATCGATAAACTTTTTCATTTCTTGGTGAAACCGTTCCATCTCCATCAATAATTCCAGCAATCACTCCTTTGATGAAGTTTAAGTTATATTTCAAAATATCGGGGGGGAGAGTCTTATTTTTGGCTAAAGGTTGAAGCTTGAAAACTTTTTCAAAAACTAATTTCAAAGTACTACAACACAAGTAAATATCAACTGTTTTTTGCTTGGAATTTTTCTTTCCAATATAAGTTCTCACTCCTAACTTTCCGGTAATTCTTTTTATTTTTTCAATTATTTCCTTTTCTTGAGTAGTAATCACCACTCGCCAACTTGAATAAGAACCTTCAGCAATAAACATTCCTACAAGGTACCCTAAATCTTCATCCAACTCTAATTTATTGTTTAAACTATTGGCACTATTAGAAGTGCTTAAGGTGCCCTCTACTCTAAGACCTCCACCCCAATTTTTAACAAAATCCCTCCATTCAAACCCTTCTAAAAAGAATTTCTCCTCTTTATTTTTTACGAGCTCCTCAGCTAAATAAAGAAATTCTCTGAAAAATAGCTTCTCTTTTTTAAGCAAAGAGGGAATAGAAGCGCTATAAGTTAAATCTGATTTTTCTTTTGCTTCTTTTGAGAGAACTTCTATTTCTTCATTTCCTCTTTTTACAATAAAAGGATGATTGTCAGTAACAATAATACTTCTTCCCTGTTCTGATTTAATAAACCTCATTGGACGATGTTTTTTCTTTCTCACCATCCTTAATACTTTTGTCCAACCATCTTTATCCAAAACAAACAAGTTCTTTGGATATTTTCCATAGGCACCGTCTTTTTTGTTTAAAAGCACTTCTTTTTCTTCTAATTCCTGATAAAGATCTTCTAGCGAAATGAGCTTAATTTCTCTGTTTAGTTTTGCAATTACAATTTCTTTTCCAAAGAAAGTATAGGTAGAAAGAGTATCTAAATTATGGAGATGAAAATCTCCGTTTTCGTTTGCTTCTCTAATTTCTTTTGGATAAATTTTGCTTAACCAATATTTTTTGGTGACAAAAGCAGTCACATAATGGTTAAGACCTTGCAAAGAATATCCCATATTTGCGTTTTCCTTCACTTCCCAATCTTTTTCATTGATATAATCATCAACTTTGCTCACTGCTTCATCAATGCTGGTTAAAGCTTCTCTAACGCGTCTTCGCTGTTCTCGATAAAGAATATAAGCCTTGGCAGTTTCTACTAAACTTTCCAAGATTAAAACTTCCTCCACAATATCTTGAATTTGTTCAACTGAAGGAATTTCCTCTTTATGAAACCTCCTTTCCAAAATTTTTATTACTTTTTTTGTAAGTTTTTCTGAAAGTTTGCCATCCCCCTGGCCTGTCGCTGTTAAAGCTTTCAAAATCGCATTTTGAATTCTTTTAGCATCAAAGCCAACAACTTCACCATTTCTTTTTTTAACTTTTTTTATTTTATTTTCTATCATAAATTCATTTTAATTCATTTTTGCTTTTTTCTCAAAAAAGCAGGGATTTCCCAAGTTTTGAAATCTTCTTCTTTTTCTTCAAAAAAGTTTGAAACATTGTTTTCTTCTTTTTCTTTAGAGAAATTTTCATTTTTTTCAAAACCTGCTCCAATTACAGTCACTTTCACTTCTTCTTTTTTTAAAGTTTCATCTAGGGTTGCTCCGAAAATTATCTTGGCTTCAGGATCAACATTTTGAGTAATAAGTTTCGCTCCCAATTCAACTTCTTTCATTTTTAAATCTTCTCCTCCAGTAAATGAAATCAAAACTCCTTTTGCTCCATCAATTGACAAATTAAGCAAAGGGGAATTAATTGCCTCCTTTACTGCTTCTTCCGTTCTTTTCTCTCCTCTTCCTTTTCCTACACCCATCAAACTCAAACCTGAATCTTTTAAAATGGTCTTAATATCAGCAAAATCTAAATTAATAATTCCTGGTTTTACAATTAAATCAGAAATTGCCTGCACTCCTTCAGATAAAACTGAATCACAAATCTCAAAGGCTTTAAGAAGAGAAGTTTTCTCATCCACAATAGATAAAATTTTATCATTTGAAATTAAAATCAAACTATCAACTTTGTCTTTAAGTTCTTGACATCCATTTTCAGCAATTTCCATTCTTTTTTTCCCCTCAAAAGAAAAAGGTTTTGTTACTACTCCTATCGTAAGAGCACCCAAAGATTTTGAAATTTCAGCCACAATGGGAGCCCCTGAAGTACCCGTCCCTCCGCCAAGTCCGCAGGTAATAAAAACCAAATCTGCTCCTTTGAGAACTTCTTCCATCTCTCTTTTTGATTCTTCGGCTGCTTTTTTGCCCAATTCTACATTCATTCCTGCTCCTAGTCCTTTTGTAGTCTGTTTTCCAATCAAAATTTTGTGTTTTGCTTTGCAAAAATGCAAAGCTTGAGCATCAGTGTTAATTCCAATAAATTCAACGCCTTTAATTCTTTTTTGAACCATCCGGGAAACTGCATTGCACCCACTTCCTCCAATCCCAACAACTTTTATCCTTGCAAAGCTTTCTATTTCAGGTTTTATTTCTGGCATAACTTTATAATAACAAAAAATTTAAGGAAGTAAATTTCTAAACCATTTTTTAATTTTTGAAAAAAACTCTGGTAAAGGAGTAACGCTTTTTTCTTTTTTTTCTTTCTCTGAAAGCAAAATCCCAAAGATTGTCGCCCAAGATGGATTATCAATTTCAACAATTCCTTCTATATTTTGAGGATAGCCTATTCTTGCGGGAAGTTTTAATCTCTTTTTCACTTCTTTTTCTATCCCTGGGAGAAGAGCCCCTCCTCCACAAAGAATCACTCCTCCTGGAAGATGAGTTTTTTGAGTTTTTTTTAATACTTTCAAAATTTCTTCTAAAATTTCATCTACTCTTGCTTCGACTACTTCAACTAAAGTCTTTTTTTTGATTTTTATATCTTCTCCTCCAATTTCTTTAAGTTTAATT
>CAZRAI010000011.1:0-11514 GCA_964598115.1 uncultured Candidatus Saccharibacteria bacterium
ACAAAAAGAATATGATAATGACTTGTAACATATTTTCTTTTTGTAAAAACTCCAAATTGGTATTTCCAGATTAAATGATTTATTGTAATAAATCCTATTTTATCTATTGCATTAAGAATATCTTTTAGATTTGTCCAACCAGAGAAAACATACATACTTCCAGTTTTTTTCAAAATTCGATACGCTTCTTCCATCCATTTCACTGTAAATTCAAAATATTTTTCTTTAGGAATTTCATTGTAGCCTTCAAGAACTCTTTTCTGATCTCTGTTGTAATTGTTACGTTTTGCTTCAAAATCAATCGCAAAAGGAGGATCGGTTACAATTAAATCTATATTTTCAGAAGGAATACCCTTCATTAACTCTAAAGCATCTCCACAATAAATTTGGTCAATTTGAAATTTTCCTATTTTTTTCCTCATTGAAAACTTTTTAAAAAATTTGAAAAACTTTTTCAACAAAGACCAATCTATTATCGGACAAATTCGGTTAGGATTGAAATATTAAAAATAAAAAAAGAGCCGGGAAGAACCGGCTCAGAGGGGGAAAATTAAGAGTTTTATTCTTTTAAGGCATATGAAGGGTGTTTCATCACCTACCACCTCCTTTTTTTGTGTCGCCTCACTTACTTTACTTTTTTAACTATTGCTTGAACTTCTACTATCCCTCTTTATGTCCTCCCTGTAGGCGACTGGCTGGCTACTAAGTTTTTAGCAACCAATCAGTCGCCTACAGGTTCTCTCTCTCCCTATTTTTGAATTATTTCAAAGAACTAACTACCTCCTTTCTCAATTTACCAGGAAAACCTGGGCAAGATGAAAGAGAATTAATATCTCCTTCCATCTTGCGCCTATAATATATCATATTTATTTTATTTTGTCAACATTGACACATATGTTTGACGAAATTTTAATAGTATGCTATGATATCTTCAGAGGTGAAAAAAGGTGCCTCTAATAAGGGAAATAGGATACGTTTTGGTAGGAGCCGGGGTGTTATCTGTTATAATTGGGCTCGCACTAATTGCTTTCATAAACTCAGAGAACGCCATAGGTAGTGTCATAATAGGTTGTCTCTTGATGGTAATCGGAGCCGGATTGTGCAATTATGCACAAGAGAGATAACAGAGGAATGACAACTCCAAAAAAAATCTTAATGGCGTAGCCTTGTGCTATCGCCTTTTTTTTATTTTTAGTTGGTAAACTTCAAAAAAGAAAGAAAAAAAAAGACAAAAATTTTTAATAATTGTGGGCCTTACTTTGCTTTGCCCTTTCCGCACAAATAACAGCAACTAAGAAGCATGTCGCCACCATTGTTATTAAAAAACTTATAAGTCCGCGGTTTAGCACATCTTCCTCAAATACGATTGCATCTCTCGTAATCTCCTTTATTCGCTCCATCTCTGATCCTCTATATTCTTTGTAAAAGACAATCATTCCCACTGATGTAATTGCTATGTATTTTCTCCTGACTATGGGGTGCATTCTTTCATCTATAGAAACTTCAGTGCTTACAAATATTCTTTCTGGTTTTTCAATTAGTTCAAAAAATTCACTCGGACTGCTAACTTTTATTTGCGGGACATTTCCTTTAACCTCAATTACTGGAGTCACTGTAATTCCTTGTTTTCCCGCAATCTGCTCTATCTCTTTTTCTATTGGAACTGCTCTTGTTCTCTCTAAAGGAGACACTGCCCAAACCCAGCACGGTATGACGATAAGAACCCATATTGCTATCCAAACCACCCACACTCTTCTCATTTTTTCAAGAATCACCTCCAAGTTAAATATACTAAAAACTAAAATTTTGTAAAGTAAAAGAGGTAATATGTGCGCACATTAGTATGGACAAAAAGGATTAGAGCCCAAATCTACCAGACCAAAGTGTAATCCTAATTCAGGAACCGACAAAAGTGTGTGCCTAAAACAGATATTTCAAATATAAAAACCTTTAGAGAAGCTTGAGTTTTCCTGTAATCTCATCTATCTTTTTTTCCTCAGCTGGACCTATGCCTAAAGCAGTAATCGTCCCGGGTGGGATTTGAGTCAAACCCGCATCTTTAATTAAAACTGAAGGGAGTTTTTTCTGCTTTGCTTTTTTGTAAAGTTCTAAAATCTCTTTTTCTGAAGAAACTTTTAAAATAACTTTTTTCATCCCTTCTTTTAACCATTTTTTTCTTTCCAAAACTCCTACTTTCAAGAAAGCAAGCAAAGAAGCATGAGAAACTTGAGTTGCAATTTTTCCTTTTCCCATTTTTAAATCTACTCTTATAACAATTACTTGTTTCATAATACAATAAATTTTGCTTCTCTTTTTATAAATTCTAAAAATTCTTTGTAGATTTGATAAGAAGATAAAGTTTCACTGTCCCCTACTGCAATAAGTTTTCTTTTAGGGCGGGTCAAAGCAGTGTTTAGCCTTCGGAGATCTTTTAAAAAACCTATCTCTTTTTTAGGATTTGAGCGGACAAAAGAAATCAAAATCACTTCTTTCTCTCTCCCTTGAAAACCATCTACTGTACTTATTTCAATATCCTCAATTTCTTTTTTTAAAAGATCTACTTGATCATCATAGGGTGTAATCACTCCAATCCATTCTTTTTTTAAACCTATTTTTTTAAGCTTTTTTACTAATTTTTTGATAATTTTTGCCTCGCAAGGATTTTCCTTTGAAGGAGAATCTTTTCTTTGTCTTTCCCGTTTATTTTCCATATTTGAAGTATCAATAAAAACTAATACATTTTGAGGATCCAAAATTTCTTTCCAGGGACTTTTTTCTTTTTGGGGAAACCTTATCCCAAAATCTTCAAGAGTAATATCTACAACTTCAGGATGTGTTTTAAGTTTTCCTTGATAAAATTTTTCATTTGAAAACTTCATTAATTTTTCATTCATTCTATACTGAACTTCAAGAAGTTTTGAATGCTGAGGATATTTTTCAACCAAAATCTCAAAAAGAGTCCTTTCGAGTTCTTTTGCCCGATCATCTAAAACTGTTGGAGGAAGTTGTCTGTGGTCTCCAGTAAAAATAAAAACTTTTGCTTTTGATAAAGGCAAAAGAATACTTGGAATGGTCGCTTGAGTGGCTTCATCAATAACACAAAAATCAAATTTTATATTTTTTATTACCTCAAGTGCAGAAGAAGAATTTGTTGCCAAAACAATTTCTGCTTCTTTTACAATTTTTTTTGCTAAAGATTTTTCTATTTCTTTTTCCTTTTCTTTGTTCTTTTTAATTTTTTCATTAATTTCTATCCAGCGAGCCATTGAAAAAAGTTTCCTTAAAGACAACCCTCGAATTCTCTTTTTCTTTTTTGCAAAAGACAAAATCTCTTTATCAGAAAGTCCTCTTTTTAAAGAAAGAGTTGGTTTTCGGTAAAGATTTCTTTTTTTTAAAAGTCTTTCTTTCTCCTCTCTTAGTTTTTTTATTGTCTCAAATTGATTTTCTTTTTCTATCTTTGCAAAAAGAGTAGTGTCTTTCAGTTCCTTTGAAGTTCTTGATGGATGTCCTAATCTTACAATTTTTGCTTTATCTTTTAACTTTTCCACAAGATTATCAACCGCGACATTGCTTTCCGCACAAACCAAAATTTTTTTACCTCTCTTTTTTACCTGTAAAATTACTTCAACCAATGTTTTTGTCTTCCCGGTTCCAAAAGGCCCATAAATTAAAAAGAAATTTTTTGTTCCCAAAGAAAAAGAAACCGCAGTTTTTTGACTCTCATTTAAACTTTCATCAAAAAAATCTATTTTTTCTTTTTGGGGTGGCTTGGGCCTTTTTTGACATAAAGCATACTCTAAAATTTCTTTTGCTTCTCTTGAAAGGCGTGATAAGTTTTCAAGTTGACGCGAAAAAGTAATATCATTCACCCACAAATCAACTCTTATATCTTTGAGTGAAAAAGAAGGAAGTCTTTCAAGACTGACAGTCAAAAAATAAGAGCCTTTTTCAACAACCGTTCCCGAAAGAGAGTTTTTGAAAGGATTTCCTTTGCTTAAAAGAACAAGGTCCCCCACTTTAATTTCTGTTTCAATTTTTTTCCTTCTCCCAAACTTCAAAAGTTTAAACCCAAACTCCTCCCCCACAACTTTTCCAGAAAGTTCCAAAATCGCTCTTCCAAGCCTTTCACGTTTTTTTCCACTTATTTTTCTCATCTCTTCAAGCATAGCAATCATTTCTGCTTCTCTTTCAATCTCAACCAGTCTTTTGAGTTTTTTAATGAATTTTTTCAATTTCATTTAGAAAAATAAACTGCCCATCCTCCGATTAAAATAAAATTAAATTTTTTTTAAATTCTTTTTCTTTGAGTTTTTACATAGTTTCGATTTTTGAAAAAATAAGTTCTCTTTTTTTCTATAATATTCGAAACAAAAATAGAAATCAATTTTAAAAGATTTAAAATTAAAAATTATGATTATGAAAAATAAATCTAAAAAATTACCAAAATTTTTTAAAAAACTCTTTTGGTGGTGTGATTTTTCTAAAATTGATTCTGAAAAAGCAAAAAATTTAGTCGTTGTTCAAACAATAAATTATGGAGATTTAAAACATTGGAAATGGTTGATAAAATATTACAAACCTCAAAGGCTTAAAAAAATCATTCAAGAAATTCCCCAAAGTGAATTTCGAAAATCTGCTTTTAAATTAATTTGTCTTTTTTTAAATATCAAAAAAACAAAATATGAAACTCGAAGTGCTAAAATTAAAGCAAAGAAAAAGTTTCAAAAAAAGAACTCAAAAATTTTCTTGAAAAAGAAATTAAAAAGATAAAACTTTAAAAGAAAGCAGTAGTACTACCCTTGTTTTAAAATATTTATGGTAAAAACTTAAAATTTTTTAAAAATTTCTTGTAGAATAATTTAGCATGACTATTGTCCACATCATCCATACTTATTGAATAAAGTTTATTTTCATTTATACAGAAAATTGTTTCATTTGCCCAAGCTTGTCCTCCAGTTCCTGTTTCAGAATTTGCTCCGGGAGTGTAAATTTTAACTGCGGGTTTTCCATCTAAGGTGAAATTGGGTTCATCTGGAATATTTTCATAATAGGAAAAATTATTCTTTAACCAGTCTATTAAATCTGCATCAGGAGGAGGATTATAAGGAGGTGTGTTAGGATGAGAAATGTAAATTTGAGGCCAACCTCTCTCCCCTACTTTCTCTAACCCTCCTTCAACACTTGGAAGTTTTCCGCTACTTCCAAAAAGTGTTACGCCGTACTCATCTTCAGTAATCCTACACCAACATTCTTCTGGTGCTTCTTCGGGAGAAAAACTTTTGCAGTAATTTGGCAAAGGACCTACTTTACATTCTGGAGGATGTTTAAAAGAAATACCTAAATTTTGATTAGTATAAACTAACCAGGTTGAAGATGGAGAAGGTGAAAGAACATTTTGAGTAGGAGAAGGTGTAATTTGAGGAGATGTAAAAGTTTGAGGAGTAGGAGAAGGTGTTTTCTTTGGGGTAGGTGTTGGAAAAGGTTTTTGGTAAAGAATATTTTTAAAAGATTTAACTTCAAAAACTAACCACAAAAGACATATTGCAATGCATATTAAAAATAAAACTAAAAATATACCTTCGTATTTCATAAATATAATAATAACAAAAAATTTTTAAGAGTAAACTCCCTTATCCCCTTCTTTTGAATTCTTTTAAAACAAAATCATCGTTAACTTTCTCAATAATGCAGTTGTAATAAATACCTTCCTTATTTTTGATTATTTTCTCAATCATCAAAAAATCACTCGGAATAATTTCCTTTTTCTTTTTTTCTATCTCTTGCAAATCAAACCAGCGAAATTCCTCTTCTCCCTTGCGAGAAGGCTGAAAATTCTGAGGCAAAAGCTGGCAAATGTAAAGTAAAAAATGTTTCAAAATTTTTCCTTTTTCTACAAGATGCTCTAAAACCAAACCCAAAATTTTTCAAACCTCTTCTAAAATTTATCCTTCTGAAAACTTGCTTGATTATTTTGATATCTTTTATTAAAAATAAATGGGGTGAGAAACGGTGAAAATAAATTGGAATTGGATAAAAGAATTGATTTCGCAGCAGGACGTTTCGGTAAGTTTTAGAAGAAATAGAGTTGGAGAAGTAGGAGTTATTAACATCAAAACCATTACTTTAAAAGGTGACAAATCTGAAGAAATTATTTCTTTTTTGAAAACTCAGGGATTGGAATTTACACATATATCTAATTTAAAAACGGAAAACAAAGTAGCACTAATTTTTAGGACCAAGGACAAAATAGAAATATCTGATGCAAATGTAAACGCATTGGTGCAGGAGAATTTAAACCTTTCTTGGGACATCCAAGAGGTTGAATTTTGTAATTTAGTTTCGATTTTTAAAGGAGAGACTCTTGTACAAAAAATAGGAGCAGTGATATGGATTGATGAGAAATACGTTGACCTTGAAGTTGAAAAGGTAGTTTCTCTATGTCTCCAAAAAGGACTTTTTTACTTACCAGAGAAAAAACTCAGAAAAGAGAGTGAGGAAGTGTTTGATAAATATTACATTGGTATTCCATTCCTCTTTGAGGAAATTTCTTCAAGAGAAAGGCGGAAACTCAAAAAAAGAATTGTTTAACTTCTTAATACTTCCCAACTTCGCTCAATGTAACGACAATACTCGCAATTTGGAGATGGTGAAGGTATAGTGTCTTTCATCAAACATTCTTTCATTTCTTTTAATTTTTCTTCCACCCAGTCATCATTTCCTTTGTAGGGTAAAATTTTCACATCAAACTCAAGTTTCCCATCAAAAGCTTTTCTATCTCTGTTAGCATTACAAAAAACAAAATAAGCAATATCAGAAACCAAAAATCCATTTTTCCTAAAAAGCCATTGATAAACTTCAACTTCTCTTTTAATCCTGTCTTTTTGGTCTCCATCTAAAGTAATCGCTTGGCTGGTTGAGGTTGCTTTGTAGTCTACAATGAAAATCTCCCCACTTTTGCCAATCCAAACATCATCAACTTTTCCAAAAACCACAAAATTTGTTTCTTTGTGATGAAAAGAAATTCCCTTATTTCTCCACTCTTTCAATTTTCCATTATCATAAGGTACAGCATCAATTCCGTATGTTTTCATTAAAGGGTGCTGCTCTCCATTTGCTCGATGAATGTCAAATTCTTTTTTTAACAATGTATCTACTGCACTATTCAAAGAAAAAGCCGGCAAAGACGGGTGAGAAATTCCCAACCTTACATTTAAATAAAAACATCTTGGACATTCAATAAATTCCTCAATCTTTGTCCTGCTTAGTTTAAATGGATCATCCGATTCAGGATTAAACAATTTTTTGGACATGAAAGTACTATTATACAAAAAAACCCTCTTCACTCTTAAAACAAAACTTTCCTTCTTTTCGATTTTACATTTTAATTGAATTTAAACTTTTCTCCATAAAATCTCGAACATACTTATAGTTTTTCAAATGAAGCAGAATCCCCAAATAGACGCTTAATTTGAAGATAGAACAAATTAGAAAATTCTTCTATTCCAGAAAGAGGAATATTTCTCATTTGTCGATCAAACAGTTTTGTTAACATCATCTTAAAAGGAAAAAGGAGATAAAATTATTTAGTTACTCAAACTAACTAAATCCTCTAAACTTGACAATTGATTCAGGTGTAAGAATATATAAAGAGGTGAAAAATATGAAAGAAAAATTTTTGTTTTTTAAAAATAAAAATAATGAAAAATTAGCAGGATTTTTGCATCTTCCTGAGAAAAAAAGAAAAGAAGGAATAATCCTTTGTCATGGGTTTGGGTCAAGCAAGTCTGCAAGAAAATTTGTCATTTTAGCAAGACATCTTTGCCAAAAGGGGTTTGCAGTTTTTCGCTTTGATTTCTCAGGGCATGGTGATTCTGAAGGTGATTTTAAAGAACTTTCTTTAAAAACATTAAAAAATGATCTTTTTTGTGCTCTTGAAATTTTTAAAAAAGAAACTCAATCAGAAAAGATTTCCTTTTTAGGACACAGTTTAGGAGCGCTTGTTGTTTCTCTCTTTGAAAAAGAAAAACATGTTACCAAAACTTTGATTCTTATTGCTCCTGCAATTGACCAAAAAAATCTTTCAAAAATTTGGTACAAAAAAGAAGAAATTGAAAAATGGGAAAAAAATGGCTTTATAGACACAGACAAAGGAAAAGTAGGCTCCAAATATTTAGAAGATATAAAAAAGGACTATACAGAAGTTTTACCAGAAATTTTTTGCCCTACACTCGTATTAGCAGGCAAAAGAGATGATAAAGTGCCAGAAAATTTTGCAAAAAGAGTTTATCAAAAACTTCCCTCAAAAAAGAAAAAATTTGTTTTAGTTGATACTGACCATCACTTTGAAAACGAAAAAGGAAAAGAAACCTTAAAAAAAGAAGTCTTAGAATGGTTGAAAATGAATTTATAAAACTCAAAGTATCATACAGAATATCCCACTGAAACTTTTATTATCTTTTGAGTGGTAATTCTTGCAGATTTTTAATTTATCTCCTTTAAGTATTTCTTTTACTCTGGAGAAGCAATTTTTTCTTTGGATTTCATTAAAATGATTTTTTCAAATCTCTCCCTTTCTTCAAGTTTGTTGAAAATATATTTTATCGTTGCTTTAAGACGAGGAATATAAATAAACTCAAGCGCGTTTACTCTTCTCCTTGTTTTTTCAAGTTCCTGGGCTAAAGACAATGCTTTTTTTTGAAGTTCTCCTAATTTAACTAAATCCTCAATTAAATTTTCTATTTTCAATAACCCTAAATCTAAATTTACTGAAGTTGAAATCAAACTATAATTTAAAAAATCTCCCTCTTTAACTAAACAAAATCGAGGAGTTTTTATTCCTAAAATCATTTCTTTTTTTTCTTTTAAATAAATTTTTTGAGAAGGAGTAGAAAAAATTTCCTGAATTTCTTTTTCTCTTAAAGAAGATCTTGCAAAAATAAAATCTTTAAAAGCAGAAAAAAAACTTTTCTCAATTCTTTCTCTTAAAGTTTTTATTCTCTTCATCACCTCTAAAAATTCTTTCATTAAACTATCTCTTTTTTTCTTTAAAAGACGCCAGCCATGCTCTGCAATCTTGAGTTTTCTTTTAAGTCGAATCAGTTCAATCCGGGTAGGATTCACTTTAAGAAGCATATTTTCCGTATTTTTGAATATGTTCTTTTTTTATTCTTTTAAGTTCTGCGGGTGGGAGTAAAGAAAGTATTTCCCAGGCAATATCAAGTGTTTTTTCAATATTTCTTTCTTCTTCAAAGCCTTGTTTTAAAAATTTATCTTCAAATAATTCAGCAAATTTTAAATATTTTTTATCAATTTCACTTAAAGCACTTTCTCCTAAAATCGCAGCTAAATCGCGAGCCTCTTTTCCTTTAGCATAAGAAGAAAATACCTGATTTAAAACTCCTGAATGATCTTCCCTTGTTTTACCTTCCCCAATTCCTTTATCTTTAAGACGAGAAAGAGAACTTAAAACATCAATTGGAGGATAAATTCCTTTTTGATAAAGTTCTCTTGAAAGAACAATTTGACCTTCGGTAATATAACCTGTAAGATCAGGAATAGGATGAGTTTTGTCATCTTCAGGCATAGTTAAAATTGGAATTTGAGTGACTGAACCTTCTTTTTCTTTTATTTTCCCTGCTCTTTCGTAAATAGAGGCTAAATCAGTATATAAATAACCAGGATAACCTCTTCTTCCAGGAATTTCTTTCCTGGCTCCAGAAATTTCTCTCAAAGCCTCACAATACATCGTCATATCAGTTAAGATCACCAAAACATGAAGACCTTTTTCAAAAGCCAAATATTCAGCCACTGATAAAGCAATTCTTGGCAAAGCTACTCTTTCAATTACAGGATCATCGGCTAAATTAATAAAAACAACCGTTCTTCCCAAAACACCTGCTTTTTTAAAACTTTCTAAAAAAAAGTTCGCTTCTTCAAAAGTAATTCCAATCGCTCCAAAAATCACACCAAATTTTTCTCCTGTTTTTCTTACTTTTGCTTGCCTTACAATTTGAGCAGCGAGTTCATTGTGAGGAAGACCTGCTCCTGAAAAAATAGGAAGTTTTTGTCCTCTGACTAAAGGATTTAAACCATCAATTGCAGAAATTCCTGTTTGAATAAAATCTTCAGGATAATCTCGGGAATATGGATTTAAAGGAGCGCCATTAATATCTAGTTCTTTTTCAGGAAGAATCTCTGGTCCTTCATCAACTACTTCTCCTTTACCATCAAAAACCCTTCCTAACATTTCTTGAGAAACCCCAATTTTTAAAGGTTTTCCTAAAAAGATTGCTTTTGAATTTTCAATTTTCATTCCACGAGTATCTTCAAACATCTGAACCACACTAAATTCTTCTCCTGCTTCCAAAACTTGGCCTAATCTTTTCTCTCCGTTTTCCATCACTACTTCAACCAACTCTTGATATTTTGCTCCTTTGACTTTTTCTATTACCACCAAAGGGCCTTTTATTTCTTTGATGGTTTTGTATTCTTTAAACATAAAATTTATATTTCAGAAGGTTTTTCTATTTTTTCAATTACCTTTTCAATCTCTTTTATATTTTTTTCAGGAATATATTTTAACCTTGCAATTTCTTCTTTTAAAACTCCTTCTTTATCAATTTCACTTAGTTTTTTTCCTTTTTCTATCATTTCTTGAGATTTTCTTTCAAATACAAAAATGGCTTTTAAAATTAAATATTGTTTTTTTAAACTTGTGTAAGTATCCACTTCATCAAAAGCATTCTGTACTAAAAAGTCCTCCCTGATTGATCTTGCAATCTCTAAAATAAGTTTATCTTTTTCTGAAAGGGCTTCTTTCCCAACCAAACTTACAATCTCTTGTAAGTTTGCCTCTTCTTGAAGCCTTTTTTGAGCTAAACTTATCAACTGAGGAAACTCAGGATTGATTTTTTGAGCCAAAATTTCTTTTAATCTTTCTTGATAAAGGGAATAAGAAATTAACCAGTTAATTGCTGGGAAATGGCGCCTGTTTGCTAAAGTGTCATCTAAAGCCCAAAAGACTTTGGTTACTCTTAAAGTAGATTGAGTCACCGGCTCGGATAAATCTCCTCCTGGAGGAGAAACCGCTCCAATCACTGAAACCGAACCTATCCTTTCATCTTTTCCTAAACAAACCATTTTCCCTGCCCTTTCATAAAAAGCAGAAATTCTCGAGGCTAAATAAGTAGGATATCCTTCTTCTCCTGGCATTTCCTCCATTCTTCCTGAAATTTCTCTTAAAGCTTCTGCCCAACGAGAAGTTGAATCTGCAATTAAAGCAACACTGTAGCCCATATCCCTGAAATATTCAGCAATTGTAATTCCAGTGTAAATTGAAGCCTCTCTGGCTGCAACCGGCATATTAGAAGTATTTGCAATTAAAACACTTCTTTCCAAAAGAAGTTTTTGAGTCCTTGGATCTCTGAGTTTTGAAAATTCTATTAAAAGATCTGCCATTTCATTTCCTCTTTCTCCACAACCAATAAAAACAATCACATCTACATCTGACCATTT
>CAZRAI010000012.1:0-10782 GCA_964598115.1 uncultured Candidatus Saccharibacteria bacterium
TTTGTCAAAAAAGAAAACCCTTTTGACCTTTTATTTCAGGAATTCTTTTAATAAGAGAAAAAAATTCATATTTTTTTAAAATTTCTTTAAGTTTTTTTTCATCAAAAAAACCAAATTTTTTAAACTCGAGTTCTATTCTTACATCTTCTTTTACCGTCGTCAAAAATTTTGAAAATAAAAGTTCATCTTTTTTTTCTTTTAAAATTTTTGTTGTTGGTAAGTCCAAAACTACTCCTCCTTTTTCTATTCTTTCAAGAATATTTTCAATATTTTGGTGAACTTTAAGCAAGGAGGTAGCAATTTTTTTACCAATTCCTTTAATGCCAGGGATATTGTCTGATTTATCTCCGGCGAGGGCTTTTAAATCAGGGATTTGAGAAGGAGAAATTCCAAAAGTTTCTTTAACTTTTTTTTCATCAAAAATTTCCTTTTCTTTTATTCCGCGCTTGAAAACAACAAGTTTGACATTATTTTTTAAAACTTGCAAAAGGTCATAATCACCACTTAAGATGAATATTTCAAAATTATTTTTTTCTAAAATTTCTTTTACTAAAGTCGCAATAAGATCATCTGCCTCATATCCTTCTTTTTTAAAAATAGAAATTTCCATTGCAGTGAGAATTTCTTCTAAAATAGGAATTTGATCTTTGAGATCTTCTGGCATTTTTTTTCTTGTGGCTTTGTATTCTTTGAATTTTTTGTGGCGAAAAGTTTTTTCAGGCAAATCAAAACAACAAAAAATATAGATTGGTTTTATTTCTTTAATTTCTTTAAAAAGAGTTAAAAGAAATCCATAAACTCCTTGAATTTTTTTACCTTCTTTTGTTGAAAGTTCTGGAAGAGCATAAAAAGCACGATAAAGGAGAGATGTTCCGTCTAAAATTAAAACCTTTTTTGTTAAGTTCAGCATAAAGGTAATGAGAAATAAAAAGTTGTGCCTTTTCCTGCTTTAGATTCAAACCATATTTTACCTTTATGGGCTTCAATTATATTTTTGGTAATGAAAAGTCCAAGACCTGATCCAGAAGTTTCTATTTTAAGAGCATTGCTTCCTCGAAAGAACTTTTCAAATATTCTTTTTTGTTCCTCTTCTGGAATTCCAATACCTGTATCTTTGACTTGAAAAATAAGTTCTTTTTCTTTTTTTTCTAAAAAAACCTCTACTTTTCCGCCAGGGGGGGTGTAATGAATAGCATTTTCAATGAGGTTTTGCACTGCAAGGGAAATTTTTTCTTTATCTACAAGGCTGAAGCAAAACTCTTTTGGCAAAAAAAGATTGAAGGTGATATTTTTCTTTTGAGCAATTTCTTTTTCTTGATCAAATATCGCTTTTACGATCTCTCTTAAGTCTTCTTTTTTAGGTTTATAAAGAAATCTCCCTTCCTCGATTCTTGAAACATTCAAAAGATCATTAACGAGTTTTATCATTCTTTCAGTAGATTCTGATAGTTTTTCTATAATTTCTTTTTTTTCTTCAAAAGGGACATTTTCTTCTCTCAATAAAGCCAAAGCCCACTTAATTGCAGAAAGAGGAGTTCTTAACTGATGAGCAGAAATTGAGACAAATTGAGATTTCATTTGATCCAAAAATTTCTCCCGGGTGATGTCATGAAAAATTAAAAGCCAGCCAATATTTTTTAGAGGAACAGTTGTAATTTCATATGTTTTTTTACCCGCGTTGAACTCTTCTCGATAAACTTTTTTAATTTTTCCGTTTTTTAATATTTTTTTTGCCGCCTCTTTTAAAAGTTCGTTTTCAAAAAAAATATTTATTTTTTTTCTAATAATTTTTTGATTTATATAAAAGTTTTCTTTAAAGACAGAATTTGCCATTAAGATTTTTCCCTCTTCATTTAAAAGTAAAAGTCCATCAGTAAAATTCTCAAAAACCGCTAACGCTTTTCTTCTTTCTTCGTCTATATCTTCAAGGAGAGACATCAAAGCTACTTTTGCTTTTTCTAATTCTTTTGCCCTTCTTTCTGCTTTCTCTCTTTCTTCATTTACATCTTCCAGTAAAGACATTAATGCCACTCTTGCATTTTCTAACTCTTTCATTTTTTCTTTGGCTAATTTTTCTCCCTCGGAAGCCATTTTTTCTTTCACTTTAAGTTCTTCAAGTTTTTTCTCATTTTCTTTTTGGAGTTTTTTTATCTCCTTTTCTAAGGAGAAAGTATAGAATTTTTTGAGATCATTTATTTTTCCTAAAATAAAACCTGTAGTTATAAAAAGAAAAGAGGAAAAAAAATAAAAATAGAGAAGTTTAAAAGAGAAAAAAAGCTCTTCAGGATGATAGAGTCTAAAATAAAAAGTAATAGCAATAGATGACCATAAAGAAAAAAGGAATCCTACAATAGTTCCACTCCTTGCAGAGAAAAAGGGAGATAAATAAATGATAGGTACCAAAAAAAGAGGAAAAAGATGAATTTTGTATTTTAAGGTGAGATAAGAAATAACTACTCCAAAAATGATTGAAAAAAAGATTTTTTTAAGAAGATTCATATTTTTTTAATTCTTCTTCAAGGTTTTTAATTTTTCTTTTTAGTTCTTTTATCTTAATCTCTCTTCCAATAGTGAGTTTATAAAATTTCTCAAGTTCTTTTACTCTTTCCTTAAGTCTTTCTGAAGTTTCAAAAAGTTTTTTGGTTCTTTTTTTTACTTCTTCTGCTAGTTTTTCCCTCTCCTCTTTTAAATGTTTTGTTCTGGCTGCTAAGCGAATTTCAAGAATTATTTTTTCTTCTTGTTCAAATTCAAAAAACTTCCAAAAATAAAAATGATAATCTCTTAAAATAAAGGCTAAAATTATAAGAACACTTCCTTCAATTAAAAGAAAGATTTCTTTTTCAAAAGAAAAGTATTCTTTTTCAAAAAAGAGAGAAAGAAAAGAAATTGAAAGAGTATATAAAATGAGGAATGGATTTCTAAAAAACAAAAGAATGGTAAGGAAAATAATTATGAAATGAAAAATATAGGAAGACACTAAAGGATATTTACAAAAAAGTTCAAAAAACACAAAAAGCCAACCTGTGGCAAAAATGTAATCTCCTAATTTCGGATTTTTTAAATAAGAAAGAACTAACAAAAAATGAAAAGTTAAGCCATATCCTATCCATAAAAATGAAATTTTAGAAAACAAAAAAAGGAAAAATAAAAAAAGTACTCCAAGATCTGTTAATAGAATAAATTCTCTCAAAACATTTTTTTTCTCATTTTCAAAAAATTTTTTACCCTTTATAACAGAAGTAAGCACCTCTCTTGTAAATTTTTCAATTTTGTCTTTATTAAAGTTGTTTCTTTGCAAAAAAAGAGAAGATAAAAGTTTTGCTTTTTTTTGCGATAAGACATTTTGAATTGTTTTTTCCAAAAAAAATCCAAAAAGAAGAAACCAGTTAAATATAGATGGTAAATAAGTAGTAGAAAAAAGACAGACAAATTTTCTTTCAAGACCCTTTGCTTCCCTTAAAAACTCTCCAATTGGTAAGGAAAGACGAGCCCAATTTGGTGTTCCAATCAATATTCGATCATATTTTTTAAGATCTAAAATTTTTGGTTTTTTTATAGGAGTTTCTTTTTTAAATAGACTTAAAAAAAACCAATCAAAAAGGCTTCTTTCCTTTTTGGGTTCGATTTTTTGAATATCTACCTGGGCTCTTTTTTTTTCTAAAAGATTTTTTAAAAAATAAGCCAACTTTTCTGTTCCTCCTGTTTTTGAATAATAAGCAATCAAAATTTTCATTTTTCTTCTATTTTCAATTTCTTTTTTAAAGATTCAATTTCTTTTTTTAATCCTTTCAATTCTTCTTTCAATTGGAAAATTCTATATTCTCTTCCCAAAGAAATCTCTTGAAATTTTTTGAGTTCATTGATCTTCTTTTGGAGTTCTTTTGTTCTCTTTTTAACAAGTTCATCAAGCATTTCTTTTTGTTCTTGAAGTTGTCTTGTTTTCGCTTTCACTCTGATTTCAAGCACTGTTTTAGCATCTTCAAGAGTCCTTTTAGCGCGCTCAAGTTCTATAGTCCTTTTTTTTACTTCTTTTTCAAGTTTTTTTTGATTTTCAACTAAAGCCTGAATTTCCTTTCCCACAATAATGATTTCATTTTTAGTTAAAAAAAAAGTGGCTAGAAAAGGAATTTCTTTTTTATCTTTAGTCAAAAGAGTTATTTTTCTTTCAAAAAAAGGAGTTTTTTTAAAGTTTTTTTTGATTTTTTCCCATTCTTTTTCCCCATTCTTAAGAAATTCTTCAAGTTTTTTCCCTTCAATTTTCTCTTTTGTGTAACCGAGGGACTCTAAGAGTGAGTCATTTAGAAGAGCAATTGTACCCATTTTATCCATTACAATTACGAGATCAGTTAATTTTTTAAAAATTATTTCTAAAGTTTCTCTGTAGTTTATAAAAATAGAGTACTTTAAAATCCCAAGAGCGATGATGAAAAAACCAACGCTTATAGAAGAAGCAGTAAAATTTGTGGAAAAAAACAATAGTTTAAATTGCAAAGAAGCATATCTTTGAACAAAGATGCCGGCTACAAAAAGAAGGATAGCTGAAATTACAGGTATACCCAAGCCTATTAGAGTATATTTTATTTGTTTTTTTCGAAAAAAAGGCAATTTTTCATTATAGCCTTTAAAAAGAAGCCAAAAAAATCCCAAAAGAATAGGAATGCCATAAAAGATAAAACTTATTTCAGCGGCTGGAGATTTTAGAACTACTTTTCTTTGTTCTATGGTCAAATATTCTTGAGTAAAAAGCAACAAAAAAATAATTAAAAAATATCCACCCCAGAGATAAAAATTTAAGAGCTTATTTTTGATAAGATTTCTTTTATTTGTAATCTCAGCAGCTAAAAGTAAAATTGAGGGTAAGATCAGCCATCCTCCGCTAACATTAACTTTTGACCAAAAAAGATACTTTCCTGGAATGTTTGGTAAAATACCCTCCAAAAATCCTATTGCTTCTCCTCCCGCAAAAACACTTCCTCCAAGGGACATTATTAAAAAAAACTTATTTAGTCTAGACATTGGATCTCTTAAAAAAATATAAAGAGCTATCCCTAAAGGTAAGATTGTTGAAAGGATAAGAGTCGCAAAATAAAACCCCTCTAAGAAACTCATATAAATTAAATTTTATTCTTTTCTTTTTGAGAATTCAATTTTTCTTTTAGTCTTTCTAACTTCTTTTTTAGCTCTGCTATTTTGTATTCTCTTTTCATTATTATCTTTTGATTTTTTTCAAGTTCCTCAATTTTTTCTTTTAAAGTCTTTGTTTTTTCCTCAACTTCCTTTTTTAATCGCAAAGAAAGTTCATTTAAAGCATGAGTTTGGCATTTATTCTAATTTTCAAAATCATATAAGTTTCTTTTAAAGCATAGTTTTGACGTTTAATTTTCTGAAGCATTTCATTGAAGTTTTTAATAATTTCTCTTATTTCAAAACCTCCTTGAGGAGAAAGTTTTATTTTTAAATTTCCTTTTTTACTTCATCAATTCCTTCTTTGAGTTCTTTTAAACGATTAATAATTTTTTCAAAAAGAAGTTTAAGAAAGAAAAATATAAAAATAATCCCTCTTCCAAATACGATGATATTTCTTAAAAAAAGAAACTTTATTTCTTTTTCAAGTTCTTTTGATACAAGCCAAATTTTCCAACTTTTTGAATAATTTTTTGATAACGATAAAGAATAGCAAAAATTGACAAAGTTATTAAGCAAGTTATTCCCACTCCTGCAAGTATATAAGTCTTTTTAAAAACTGAACTTTTCATAAAGAATTTCTCTTTCTTTTTTTGAAGTTATTTTAAAGAAAAATCTAAAATTAGGTTGAAAAGAACAATATTTGGGCCACTCTATCAACAAAAGATTGACTTTTTTTCTGTCTTTAAGGAAATTTTTTAAAGGGAAGAGATGGATTTCTTTTTTCTCCTTTATTCTGTAAAAATCAAAATGATAAAGAAAAAAATTTGAGGAAATTTTATATTTTTTCTCAACTAAAAAGGAAGGACTTTTGATATCCGCTTTTATTTTCAGAGCTTTTGCTACTCCTTTGACAAAAATTGTTTTTCCAGAACCTAAAGGACCTTCGAGAAAAATTAAAGCATTTTTTTTGCTTTTTTTAAGATAAATTCCAAATTTTTCCCCCAATTTTTTTGTTTCAGATGGTTTTTTTGTTTTAAATTTTCCTTTTTCCAAAAAGGGAAACATATTTTTTGAAAAGTTTCCCTCGTTCTTCAAAATTTTTAAAAAGACAAAAACTTGGAGATCCAGGAGAAAGAAGGCAAATTTTGCCTTTTGGGGTGAGTTTGAAAGAAAGTTTTACTGCATCTTTCATTGAGAAGCACAAAAAAACACGCGGCTTTTTGAGTTTCATTTTAAAAAATTCTTTTGAAAGACGAATCCCTGTTTCAGGAAACAAAATTACATTTTCAATTTTTTTTCGAAAAATCTCTTTTATAAGCTTTCTATAGTCTTGCTTTCTTTCGGTGCCGCCCAAAATTAAAGTGCCTACATTTTTGAGGGCTCTTATAGCATAAATTGTACTCTCAGGAATAGTAGAAGCAGAGTCATTAAAAAATTTAACTTTTTGAAACTCTCCTACAAACTCAAGACGATGTTCCAAAGGAGAAAAATTTTTAAGTGCTTTTTTAATCGTTTCTTTTTTAATCTTTAAAATTTTGGCGCAAAGAAAAATTGCAATTAAGTTTAAAAGGTTATGCTCACCTAAAAGAGGATTTTCTTTTTTTATTCCTTTTAAAATTGATTTTTTCTTAAAAGAGAAAGGAATTTTTTTTGATTTAATTTTTGAAAGAACTTTTTGGGGAATATCGTTTTCATTAAAGATGAAAAAATCTTCTTTTTTTTGATATTTTGCGATTTTTATTTTTGCTGAAAAATACTCTTTAAGATTTTTGTAATAATCAAGATGCTCCCTTTTAAAGTTTAAAAAAATCGCAATATGGGGTGAGGTTTTTAAAAAATAAAGTTGATGTGAGGAAAGTTCAATTACAAAAAAATCTGCTTTTTTTTCAAAAAAATCCAAAGATGGTTTTCCGATATTTCCTAAAAGGAAAGTTTTTTTTTCAGCGGTTTTTAAAATATGATTCAAAAGGGTAGCGGTAGTTGATTTTCCTTTGCTTCCAGTAATTCCAATTGTTTTTTGGCGATGCTTTTCTAAAAAAATTTCTGTTTGAGTGATGATTTTTTGCCTTTCTTTTTTTATTTCTTCAAAAAGAGGAACTCCAGGAGACTTAAAAATGAGATCATATTTCTTAAGAAAAGAAAGATAATTTTCCCCTAAATGAAGATTGATTTTTTTTTCTAAAAGAAGTCTCTGGGTTTTTTTTGGAAATTCATTTAATTTTTTTTTGTCCGCTACTCCAATGATTTTTTGAGGGAAGTTTTTTTTTAAAAAAAGAAAAGATGATTTTCCTTCTTTTCCAAAACCCAAAATTAAAATTTTTTTTGCTTTTTTAATTTTTTCAATACTTTTAAGAATCATTTTTTATTATTTTAGAAATTTTTTTAACAAAAAGGGAACTTTTTTTTCTTTTTTTGCTTTTTTTAAGCAAAGTTTTAGAATTTCTTTGCTTTCCTTTCTTGTTCCTACGCATTCAAATGGTTTTTTGAATCTTTTATCAAAAAAACTCTGAAAAGTCCTTAGAAGTTTTTTTTTCTCTAAAAGATTTTCTCCAAAAATTGAAAGAAGTTTCTTTTCGTCTAAAAAAGGATATAAGCAAAAATACAAAAAAAGACATTTAGGACAACTTTTGCACCATCTTCCTTCTTTTTGTCCTTGATTACATGAAAGAAAATAAGGGAAATATTTTTCAAGTTTTGAGAATTTTTTTGCAATTTCTTTTTCATAAAGGTGCCTTAGAAGAGAAAAAACCTCAAGATTTGGATTGAGAAATTTTTTCGAAAAATTTTTGAATTTTCTTTCAAACTCATCGCTTTTTGAGTATTGATGATTTATTTTTTCTCCAAGATAGAAAGTGTTTCCTTCATTTGCACTTTTTTCATTTGAAAAAACAATATATTTAAAATCAAAAGCGCATCCTACAAGCGAAAAAAGAAAATGTAAAATTCCCGTAATAGGAACATGACCATTAAAAAAGCCTTTTTTGTTTAAAATTAAAATTTTTTTATCAATTTCTCTTTTTATTTTAATTACTTTTTTAATTTTGAAATCTTTTAAAAATTTTTGAACTTTGGGTTGGTTTTCTAAATTTGAAATGACCAAAAAAAATTCTTTTTTTTCTTTTTTTAATTTCTCATAAGACAAAAAAGAATCTTTTCCTCCCCCAAAAGCTAAAAGATATCTTTCTTTGAGGAAAAATCTTGAAGAAGGATATTTTTTTTGAGAAGAAATTTTAAAATTTAAAAATTTTTTTTCTTTAAAATTGATTTTATTTTGGTAAAAGAACTCTCCCATTCCTTTAAGAAAAAGATCACGATAAAAGGAAATTTCTTTTTTTCCTAAAAAGCCAGATTTGATTTCTATTGTTGGAGAGGCGGTAAGTTTCCAATAATTTAAAATTTCAACTATACCTAAATGAAAAATTAAATTTTCAATATTTTGGTGAGAGATATTTTCAGGAGAAGATATTGAAATTTTGTGGGTAAATTTAAATTTTGATAACTGATAAAAAAAAAGAATTTCTATTTTTCTTTTAGAAAAACTCCAAAAAATTTTTTCAAAAGAAATTAAAGGAAATTTTCTTTGAAGTTCTTTCATCGTTTTTTTGCAACATCAATTAAAAAATTTTTAAGATCTCTTCTTCCAACAATCATTGGATAGGCTAAATGCTCTCTTTTTGCCAAAAAAGCCTCAGTTTCAATTATTTCTCCTTTTAACGAGAATTTTAAAGGAACAACTGGTCTCATTTCTTCTCCTAAAGAAGATAAGACAAATTCTTCTTTAATGAAATTTTCTTTTTTAATTCCAAGTTTTTTGGCAACCGAAAAACAAAGAGAAGATCTCCAAGCACCAGTGTCAATTTTGGCTAAAATTTTTAGAGAAGATTTTCCATCGGGAGAGAAAATTTCTACTTCTTCAACTGGTCCAATAATTTTTTTGCCAAAAATTTCTTCTATTTCTGTTTCTTCCTCTCCAAAAAGTTCTTGGGCAATTCTGACGGCTTTTTCAGAAGATTTTACTTTAAGACCTTCTACTCTTCTAATTCTTTCCTCAAGTCCAGCTTTGTTTGCAAGTTGAATTGAAAGTCCGGGTCGGGCATTTATTTCTAAAATTAAAGGTCCTTTTTCTCTGTCAATACTGATATCAACTCCACAAAGTTTTAAAGAGAAAATTTCAGCAACTTCTGAGGCAAGTTTCAAAATTTTTCTAAAAAAAGGAATTTTAAGTCCTGCAATTAAATAACGTGTTTGGGGATAAAAAGCAATATATTTTCCTTGAAAAAAACCAAAAGTAGTTTTTCCACTACTCATTTCTATTCCTACACCTACTCCGCCTTGATGTAAATTAGCCTTCCCTTTAGAAATTTTTGTGGGCAGCCTTAACATAGCCATTAGAGGGATTTTTTTATAAACAACAACTCTGATATCAGGAATTCCTCCTCCAACTGAGAAAGGTTTAAATTCTGGAATGATTTTTACCCTCTCTTCTATTAAACAAATATCTGGGATGAAATGCAAAGAAAAATTTCCTTCAAGAATATCTAAAATATGAAAAACAATTTCTTCCCAGGAGATCTTTTCTCCTCCAGATTTAATGAAAAAATTCTTTTTTTTAGATTTTCCATAAATAATCATTACCCCTTCTCCCCCAAAGCCTCTATCTGGTTTAATCACAAAAGATGGAGGTAAAAATTCTGGGTTGAATTCTAAAATTTCTTTTCTTTTTTTAAACAAAAAAGAGGTTTCTGGTACAGGAAAAGAATTTTTTTTAAGTAAAGTTTTAGTAAGAATTTTTGAATCAAGAATTCTTTTAATTTTTTTAGAAAAAGATATATAAAAAAGATTTCTTTTGTTAATTCCTAAAACTCCCTGCATCTAAATAAAATTTATTTTTTTTCTTTTTCGGAAAGATAGTTAATAAGTTCTTTGAAACGGAAATATTCAAAAAGTCGCAGACCTGTCCATTTTCCCAAAAAGATATTAAAAAGAAAAGTCAAAAGAAAAACAGGAAGGGGCCAATCAAGCAAAACTTTTTGTAAAAAATTCCAATTTAAAAGGAAAAAGCAAATTAAAGAAAGAACAAATGTTTCAAAAGTCATCAAAAAAGCCATTTTTTCTCCATATTCAAGCATAGTTGAGATAATTTTTTCCATTAAAAGGACAACTACAAGAATAGGAAAAATTGAGATGATTTGGAGTCCTTCTATTTGAAGGTATTTTCCAAACAAGAAAAGAAAAAAAAGACTGAGTGAAATTCCGCTTAAAATCATAGCAATTCGTGGAAGAAACAAAACTCTGATTTTTTTGAAAAGGTATCTAAAAAAAAGTCCTGAGAATAAAATAAAAATAAAAATAAGAATGCCATATTTTAAACTTAGGGCATCAAATACATAAGTTAAAAGTAAAGTAAGATAAATTCCAAGGGAGCGCATTCCTATAATTTGGCGTGAAAAAGCAACAAAACTTGCTAAAATGGGCAAAGCAAGAACTGAAATAAGTGTTTTTTGGGAAACGCCAAAATCTAATATTTCTTTAACTAAAGGGTCCATATTTTTTAATTCCTGCAATTGCTATTGCTAAAGCATCTGAGGCATCATCAGGAGAAATTTTTTCTTTTAATTTTAAAATCTCTTTTACTCTTTTTTGAATTTCATTTTT
>CAZRAI010000013.1:0-10658 GCA_964598115.1 uncultured Candidatus Saccharibacteria bacterium
GCTCAAAAAGGAAAAGTTTTTTTTGTTGTTTGGGCAAAAAAACAAACTCAAGGAAAAGGAAAAGAAAAAAGAAAATTTTTCTCTCCAGAAGGTGGCCTTTATTTTTCTTTAGTTTTACCTCCAAAAGATCTTCTTTTTTTGATGAACCTTGGGAGTTTTTGTGTAAAAAAAGTTTTGGAGAAAAACTTCCCTAATCTTTCCTTTTTTTTGAAATTTCCCAATGATATTTTTCTTTTTTCAAGAAAAGTTGGAGGAGTTTTGGCAGAAAATGTAATTAAGGGGAAAAAAGTTTTGTTTTCTGTTTTGGGAGTAGGGATAAATTTAAATACCAAAAGACTTCCAAAGGAGATTAAAGAAATTGCAACCTCATGCTATTTTTTTACAAAAAAAGAAACTTCTTTAAAAAAAATTTTAAAGGAATTTTTGGAAGAAATTGATTTCTGGCTCCCAAAAAAAGAAAAATTTCAGAAAATTTATCAAAAAATCATTTCAAAAGAAATCGTTGATTATCCTATTGGGTTTAAAGGAATTTGAAAAGAACAAAAAATTTTACTAAAATATGTTTTATGTTAACTCCAGAAGAAAAGGAAAAAATTATTAAAAAATTTCAATTAAATAAAAATGATACTGGTTCAGCCGAAGTTCGAATTGCTATCTTAAGCGAGGAGATAAAGAGATTAACTGAGCATCTAAAAAACCATAAAAAAGACACTACTTCAAAAAGAGGACTTTTAATGAAAGTTGGTCAAAGGAGGGCTTTACTTTTGTATTTAAAAAGAAAAAATAAAAAAAGATATGAAAAATTGATTAAAAAATTAGGATTAAGAGAAGTATGAAAAAATTCTTGTATGAAGATCAACGAATAGCTGCTTTTTTTGATGTAGAAAATCTTTACTGGTCAGCAAAAAAAATTTTTAAAGGAAGAGTAAATTTTAAAAAACTTCTTGAAGATGTTTTAGGGAAAAGAAAACTTACTCGAGCAATTGCTTATGTAATTGAGACCGAAACTGGAGAAGAAAAAGCCTTTTTTGAAGCCCTTGAAAGTATGGGAATTGAGATTAAAAAGAAACCTCTCTTGATTTATGGAAAAGAAAAAAAGGCTAATTGGGATGTTGGAATTGCAGTAGATGCAATAAAAATTGCCCCCTCTGTAGATGCAGTTTTGCTTTTTTCAGGTGATGGAGATTTTGTCCCTTTGGTAAATTATTTAAAAGAACAAGGAAAAAGAGTTGAGGTAATTGGTTTTGAAAAATCTACTTCCTCAAAACTAAAAGAGAGTGCTCATTCTTTTTTCGATATAGAGAAAGCACCCAAAAAATATATTCTGAAACAAAAAAATAGAATTAAAATAAAAATTCATAGTTCATGAAATATAAAAAGAAATTTTTAGGAAGAGATTTAGAAATTGAAACCGAAAAATTCGCTCTCCAGGCAACAGGTTCTGCCTTGGTAAAATATGGTGAAACTGCGGTTTTAGGGACCGTGGTTTTAGGAAAGGAAGAAAGAGATATCGATTTTTTACCTCTTGTCGTTGATTATGAAGAAAAATATTATGCTCGAGGAAAAATTGGGGGGTCAAGATTTGTAAGAAGGGAGGGAAGACCATCTGATGAAGCCATTCTTTCTGCGAGGATGATTGATAGATGTTTAAGACCTCTTTTTCCTAAAAATTTAAAACGAGACATTCAGATTATTCTTACGGTTCTTTCTTTTGATGAGGAAAATGACCCTGATTTCCCGGCTCTTTTGGCAGCTTATTGCGCTATTCTAAATGGAGGGTTGCCTTTTAACGGTCCTATTGGTGGAATAAGAATTTGTCTTTCTGATAAAGGAGATTTAATTTTAAACCCTTCAACTGAAGAGACTAAAGAAAGCAAGCTTAATCTTTTTGTATGTGGAAAAGAAGATAAAAAAGGTGAAATTATTTTTCCCATGGTTGAGGGAGAAGCAAAAGAAATAGGAGAAAAAAAAATAATTTCCGCCTTCAAAAACTCTCAAAAAAAAATAAAAGAACTTTTTGAATTCCTTAAAGAAATTCAAAAAAAAGAAAAAAAGGAAGTTTTAAAAATTGAGAAAATAAAAGAAAAAGAAATAGAAAAATGCTTTAAAAAACTTTCTTCAAAAGTTGAGAAAATATTTCTTTTGCATAAAAAAGGGAAGGAAGGGAAAGAAAAATGTTGGGAGGAACTTCAAAAATTAAAAGAAAAAGAAAAAATACCCTCAGAAATCCTTGAGGAGGTCTTAAGGAAAACTCTTGCAGCGATGATTTTAAAAAAGAAGATTCGTCCAGATGGACGAAAACCAGATGAGATGAGAGAAATCGAATGCAGAGCTCATCTTTTTGAAAGAACACATGGTTCTGGATTTTTTAGAAGAGGTTTCACCCAAACCTTATCTATTCTTACCCTTGGTTCACCTGGCGAGGCTTTAATCATTGAAGGGATGGAAATTGTTGGAAAAAAACGCTTTATGCATCATTATAATTTCCCTCCTTACTGTGCAGGAGAGATAAAAAGACTTGGCTGGCCATCAAGAAGAGAAATTGGACATGGGGCTTTGGTAGAGAAAGCTTTATTGCCTCTTTTTCCGCCAAAAGAAGAGTTTCCTTATACTATAAGAGTAGTTTCTGAAGTTTTATCTTCAAATGGTTCAACATCAATGGCGTCCTGCTCTTCTTCCTCTTTGGCTTTGTTTGATGGAGGGGTTCCGATGAAATCTGCAGTGACGGGTGTTTCTATAGGGCTTGTAGTGGAAGATGAGAAAAAACCGATTTCTCAAACAAAATATGAAACTTTAGTAGATATTCAAGGACCAGAGGATTCTTTTGGATCAATGGATTTTAAAATTGCGGGAACAAAAAATGGAGTGACTGCGATGCAACTTGATACAAAAATTGAAGGTATTTCTTTTGAAATAATTGAAAAAGTTCTTTCTCAAGCAAAAAAAACTCGCCAAAGAATTTTACAGAAAATGGAAAAGATTTTACCTACCCCAAGAAAGTCCCTATCTGAATATGCTCCACGAGTATATTCTTCAAAAGTACCTCCTGAAAAAATAAGACTTGTTATTGGACCTCAGGGTAAAACTATAAATAAAATTATTGAAAAGACTGGAGCGACAATTGATTTTGAGGAAAATGGAACGGTTTTTGTAACCGCAAGTAATGAAAGAAGCGCCAAAGAAGCTCTTCTTTGGATTAAAGATCTCACTCGGGAAATAAAGGTAGGGGAGACTTTCGAGGGAGAAATAAAAAGAATTTTAGATACGGGTGTAATTGTAGAAATTCTTCCTAGAAGAGAAGCAATGCTTCCAGGAAGTGAAGTTAAAAAAAATTTGAAAAAGAAAAGAGTTAACCTTTATCATCTTTTTAAACCTTTGCAGAAAATAAAAGTTAAGGTAAAATCTATTAATGGAGAAGGAAGAATATTTTTAACTTTAATTAAAAAATAAAAAATATGGATGAAGAATTCGAGATTATTACCCTCAAAGGAGAGGAGGGAAAAGGATCCCCAAATAAATCTCTAATGGAGGAAATAAAAGTTCTTGAGAAAGAATGTGAAAAACTTGAAAAAGAAATAGAAAAAAAAGAAAAAGAAATTGCTTCTCAAAAAGAAGAGTTAAAAAAATTAGATATAGAAAAAAAATCTTTAGTTTCAAAAAAATTCATTGATGAAAAAGAAAAACTTCAGGAGGAAATCTCAAGTCTTAGAGAATATCTTTCAAAAATTGAGGAAGAGGAAGAAGTGAATTTAGCCCAAAAGAAAAAAGAACTTCTTTTAAAAAAGAAAAGACTTTCTCACGAGGTTAAAATAAAAATTCAAGAATTTCAGAAGATCCAAAAAGCCCTTGAGGTAGAAAGAAAAAGAATTGAGAAAATAAAAGAAAAATTCGAGCCCCTTTTAAAAGAAATAAAAAAACTTAAAGAAGAGAAAGAAAATCTTCTTAAAAAAATAGAGGAAAAAAAGAAAAAGAAAGAAGAAGAAAAAAAGAAAAAATATAAAGAAACATTGGAACACATAGAAAAACTTTTAGAAGATCTTTCTTTGAAAAAGGAAGAGTTTATAAAAGAGAAAGAAAAACAAATTTCTCTTTTAGAAAAAGATTTAAAAGAAAAACTTGAGGAGAAAAAAAGATTAGAAAAAATTCTAAAAGAAAAAACAAAAATTTTGGAAACTTTCGAAGAAGAAGAAATTTCAGAAAAAGAGTTACCAGAAGAAATTTCTCAGAAAAGAAAAGAACTTTATCAAAAAAAAGAAGAGATTGAGAAGATTAAAAAAGAATTTCAAGAAAAAGAGAAATTTATTAAAGAAAAAGTTGAGACCGTTAACAAAGAGATTGAAGAACTTAAAGACGAAATTCAAAAAAAAGAAAACAAAATAAAAGAAATTAAAGAGAAAAAAGAAAAAGAAATAAAAGAAAAGATAAAAATTCTTCAAGAAGCTTTAGAGAAAGAAAATGAAGAAATTGAGAAGATTAAAAATGAAATTGGTGTTCTAAAAAAAGAAAAAGAAAATCTTTCTCAAAAAGAAAGCATGGAAACTCTTAAAAACACTTTTGATGAAGTAGTAAAAAAAATAGATTTATTGCAAAAGAAATTAAAAGAAAATGATCAAAAAATAAAAAAAAGACTCGAAACAATTGATTTTTCTTTAAAAGAAATTCAAAAAAAAGAAGGAATATTAGAGAAACTTGTTGAGGAAATTGAAAAGAAAGAGAAAACTTCTCCATCAAAAGAAATCGAAAGAGAGAGATGGGAAAAAGAAAAAGAAAGAGAAAAAATAGAAAAAGAAAGGTGGAGGATTGAAGAAGAAAAAGAAAAACTTATTTCTTTGAGAAAGAAAATGGGGCCTCAAATTAAAAATGTTGAAATGCTTTCTTCTCAAAAGGAAGAAATTGAAAAAAATATTGAAGAAATGAAAAAAGAAAAAGAATCTTTAAAAAGATTTTTTCAAAAAGAAAAACCTCATGAAAAAATAAGTGAAAAGGAAAAAGAGGATTTGTTTTCACTCAAAAAAGAAATAGAAAAAGAAAAAGAAACTTTAGAAAAAGATCTTGAAAAAATTCTTAAAGAACGAGAAGAAAAAGAAAAAAAATTGGAAAATGAAAGAAAACATGTTGAGGAAGAAAAAAAGAAAATATCCCAAATGAAACAAAAACTTATTTCTTTGGCTCAAAAAAAAGGATTGTTATCTGAAGAAGAGGAGGAAGAGGAAATGGAAAATCTTCTCAAGGATTTACAAAAACTTAAAAAAGAACTTTCTGAGAAAAGAAAAGAAAAAGAAAAATATTTTAAAGAAAAGGAGAAATTTCAAAAAGAAATAGAAGAAATTAAATCTAAACTTTCCCAAAAGCCTGTTAAAGGAACTTCTTTAACTGAACTTTTCACTCAAATTAAAAATAAAAAAGAGAGTTTTACTTTGAAAAAAAATAATTTAAAAGAGAAAATCAAATCAAAGGAAAATGAACTTTCTTTGATTTTAGAAAAAGAAAAAGAAATTGAAAGTCAAATTTTTGAAGAAGAGAAAAAAGAAAAAGGACTCTCAGGAGAAGAGAAAAGAAAAGTAGAAAAAGAAAGACACATCCTTTCTCAAAAAAGAAGAGAACTTGAAGAGAAAAAATGGACTTTAAAGAACTCTTTAGAAAACCTCAAAAGAGAACTTAAAGAAATAGAAAAAAAGGAAGGCGAGATTTTATTTTTAAAAGAGAAAATAGAAAAAATTAAAAAAATGGAAGAAAATCTTTATCACCAAATGAAAAATTTTATTGAAAAAGCACAGTTATTTCTTTCAAAAAACGAAGAAGAGGAAGAAGAGAAAATGGAGAATTTAAAAGAAAGATTAGAGAAAGAAAAAGAAATTTTAAAGAAAATTGAAAAAGAGGAGAAAAAACTTAGCCAAGAAAAAGAATTTTTAAAAAAAGAATGGGAAAAGATAAAAAGAATTGAAAAAAAACTAAAACTTCTTGAAGAAAAGCAAAAAACAAAAAAGACTCCAGAAGAAAAAAAACCCAAAAAGATTTTGTTTTTACCTTTACCCTCCTACGAGAAAAAGAAACCTTCTCTTTTTAAAGGTCTTCTTTTAAGTTTTGTTCTTTTGGGCATAATTATCGGAGTTTTTCATTTTGCTTTTAGTTATCAACCAAGACCTATTTTGCCACCACCTCCACCTCTTCCATCACAAAAAATTGTTAAACTACCCCCACCTCCACCTCCTCCAACTCATTGCGAGTGTAAAAAAGAAAAATGTGTTGTTGTGGTTGGAGAAGGAAAGGATTTGTGTAAAACTGATGAAGATTGCAGACCTCCTTTACCTCCAATTGCTATTGGAGTGAGGGATGAAGTTGATGTTCCTTCTGAGGATTTATTTTTAGAGGTTTTGGAGAAAAAATTTGAAAAAGAATACCCTCCGAACACTTTCATTGAGATTGTTCCTAAAATCGGAGGAGAAGTTTTAACTCTAACTCAACTTTTTAAAGGTTTAAAGTTAAACCCCCCAAAAGATGTTATAGAAAATCTCCAAGGTTATACTCTTTATCTTTATTCTCAAAAAGAACTTTTCACTCAGAAAAAAAGAAACAGACTCGGGGTTGCTTTTAGGATTAAAAAAGGGAAAGTAGGAGTTGTGAGACAAGCGATGAGAAACTGGGAGAGAGAAATGATAGAAGATTTTAAAGATTTGCATACGCTTTGGGAAAGAGGTGCTCCAAAAAAATACAAATTTTTGGATAACTATCACAAAGGAGTGCATATAAGATATATCAATTTTCCTCAACCCGATCTTTCTATTGATTGGGCGATTAAGGATGATATACTTTTAATTACTACCTCTCGAGAAAGTATGTGGAGGTCAATTGATGTTTTATCCAAATAAAATATGTTTGATAAAAAATTTTTAGAAGAACAAGAAAAAAAACTTAAAGAAAAAAGAAAAAAAATTAAAGAATATCTTAAGAACTTTTCTATTGCTAATTGGGAAAGTGAAAAATTTTATCCTGACGAAGAAGCAGATGAGATTGAGGAATTTTTAAAGGATTTACCTCTTGAGGAAAAAATGAGACAGAAATACAAAGAAATAGAAAGAGCGCTAATGAAAATCAAAAAAGGAACTTATGGAATTTGTGAAAAATGCAAAAAGCTAATTTCTAAAAAAAGATTAAGCTTTCTTCCAGAAGCACGCTTTTGCAAAAATTGTGCTAAAAAATATGTCTCAAAATAAATCTCAAAAAATTGAGATTGAAAACCCTTCATTTGAAAAGGAGAAAAGATCTCTTTTTACATTTTGTCTTGGAGATTTTGAAATTGGAATTTTTAAAAAAGAAATCTTTCATTTTTTTAATTTAACTCCTCTTTTGGGAATTTTCTCTTTTCTTTTGTTTTTTTTAAAAACAATTTTTTCAGTATTTTCTTTTAAATGGGGAATTTTGCTTTTGATAATTATTTTCCAAAGAATAGTCCCATTTTTATAATAAAAAATGTTTGATTTTTCATCCTTAAGTAAATTTTTGTCCTTAAGAAAAGAAATTCAAAAAACAAAAGAGGAAGTGGAAACAAAAGGAGTAAAAGTAAAAGTAAACGGAAATTTTGAAGTTGAGGAAATTTTACTTAATCCTTCTTTAGACAGCAAAACTCAACAAAAAATTCTTAAAAAAGTTCTTAACCAAGCTTTTGCTAAAATAAAACAAAAACTTTTCCAAGAAATTCAAAAAGATATTTTCCAAAAATGATAAAAGAAAAAATTAAAGAAGATCTCAAAAAATATCTTAAAGAAAGAAAAAAGGGAGAAGTTTTAACATTGAGAGAAATTCTTAATGCTATTTCTCAAAAAGAAAAAGAAAAAAGAAAAGAACTTCTAAATGAAGAGATTTTCTCTTTAATTTTAAAAGAAATTAAAAAAAGAGAAGAAGCAATAGAAGCTTTTGAAAAAGGAAAAAGGGAAGACCTTGTTAAAAAAGAAAAAAAAGAAATCTCTCTTCTTAAAAGTTATCTTCCTCAAATGCTTTCAGAAAAAGAAATTAAAAAAATAGCCAAAGAAACTTTAAAAAAGCTTAAAGTCTCATCTCCAAAAGAGATGGGGAAAGCAATTTCTTTTATTCTTGAAAAATACAAAGGTAGAGTTGAAGGAAAAAGAGTAGCTCAAATTGTAAAAGAACTCTTCCAATGATAAATTTTGAACTTGCAAAAATATTTCGGCAAATCGCTCTTTATCTTGAAATGGAAAATATTCCTTTTAAACCTCAGGCTTATGAAAGAGCAGCGATGATTTTGCAAAATTTACCTCAAGATGTAGCTAGTATTTACAAAAAACAGGGAATTGAAGGGATAAAAAACATTCCTGGAATAGGAGGAAGCATCGCTAAAAAAATTGAAGAATATATCAGAACAGGAAAAGTAAATTATCTTGAAGAGTATAAAAAGAAAATTCCTGTTGATATAGAAACTCTTACTTCAATTGAAGGAATAGGTCCCAAAATGGTCAAAGTTTTGTGGGAAAATTTAAAAATTAAAAACATTGATGATCTTGAAAAAGCAGCAAAAGAAGGAAAAATCAGACATCTCCCAGGTTTTCGGGAAAAAACAGAAAAAAATATTTTGCAAGGAATTGAATTTTTAAAAAGATCAAAGGGAAGATTTCTTTTGGGAGAGATTTTACCCAAAGTGCGTGAGATTGAAAATTACCTCTTAGAACTTAAAGAAATTAAAAAACTTAAAGTTGCCGGTTCTGTCAGGAGAAGAAAAGAAACAATTGGTGATGTTGATATTTTAGTGGTTACAGACAACCCTACCAAAGTGATGGATTTTTTTGTTTCAATGAAAGATATTGAAAAAATATGGGGAAAAGGGGAGACAAAATCGTCAGTCAGGTTAAAAGATGGTTTTGATATAGATTTAAGAGTAATTCCAGAAAGATGTTTTGGCTCAGCCCTCCAATATTTCACTGGTTCAAAACAGCATAACATCAAAACAAGAATTATTGCTCAAAAAAAAGGGCTTAAACTTAATGAATACGGGATTTTTAAAGGTAAAAATTTTATTGGAGGAAAGACAGAAGAAGAAGTTTATCAAATTTTGGGAATGGAATGGATTCCTCCAGAACTTCGAGAAAACAGAGGTGAAATTGAACTTGCTTTAGAAAAGAAACTTCCTAAATTGATTGAACTTAAAGATATAAAAGGAGATTTGCACTCTCATACTAAATGGGATGGAGGAAAATACTCAATTGATGAGATGGCAAAAAAAGCAAGAGAATTAGGTTATGAATATCTTGGAATTTCAGATCATACAAAGTTTTTAAGAATTGAAAGAGGACTTGATGAAAAAAAACTTGAGGAGCAAAAAAAAGAAATTGAAAAACTCAACAAAATTTTTGCGAAAAAAGGTGAAAAATTTAGAATTTTACAGGGAGCAGAAACAAATATTTTAGAAGATGGTTCAATTGATATTTCAGAGAGTGCTCTTAAAAAGCTTGACTTTGCAATTGCTGGAGTGCATTCGCGCTTTAAAATGTCAAAAAGAGAAATGACAAGAAGAATCATCAAAGCGATGGAAAATCCTTGGATTGATATTATTTCTCATCCTACAGGAAGGATTCTTAAAAAAAGAGGTGGATATGAAATAGATATAGATGAGATCTTGAAAGTTGCCAAAAAAACAGGGACGATTCTTGAAATCAATGCCAATCCTGAAAGATTAGATCTTAATGACATTAATATAAAGAAAGCAAAAGAGATGGGCATTCTAATGGCGATCAATACTGATGCCCATCACAAAGATTCGTTAGAAATGATGGAGTTTGGGGTTTATCAAGCAAGAAGAGGGTGGGCAGAAAAAAAAGATATTTTAAACACTCTCCCTTTAAATGAACTTTTAAAAAAGTTGAAAAGGAATAAAAATAAATTATGCGCCAGATAGCAGATTTTCATCTTCATTCAAGATACTCTCGAGCAACATCTTCTCAAATGGACTTTGAAAATTTATATCAATGGGCAAAAATAAAAGGCATTCAAATTTTAGGAACAGGTGATATTTTGCATCCTTTATGGCAAAAAGAAATTGAAACAAAACTTGAAGATTTAGGAAACGGACTTTTCAAACTTAAAGACAAAAAAGAAGATGTCCTTTTTTGTCTAACAGGTGAGGTAAATTGCGTTTTTGAAAAATGGCAAAAAACAAGAAAAATTCATCTTGTAATTTTTTTATCTTCTTTAAAAGATTTAAAAAAGATTACCCCTATTCTTTCGTGGTCAGGAAATTTATCCTCAGATGGTAGACCAACTCTAAATTTAGATGCCAAAGAACTTTTGAAAATTGTTAAAGAGAATACAAAAGATGGATTTGTAGTTCCTGCACATGCTTGGACTCCTTGGTTTGGAATTTTTGGATCAAAATCAGGATTTAATTCTTTAGAGGAATGTTTCGAAGAACTCTCAGGTGAAATTTTCTCTATTGAAACAGGACTTTCTTCTGACCCTAAAATGAACTGGCGCTTATCTAAACTTGATAGACTTTCTTTGATTTCAAATTCTGATGCTCACTCACCCAAAAAAATAGGAAGAGAAGCAAATGTTTTTGAAATTGAAAAGGAAAAACTTTCTTTTTCTATAATTAAAAGAATTCTCAAAGAGAAAGATCGCCAAAAATTTCTTTTTACAATTGAGTTTTA
>CAZRAI010000014.1:0-10495 GCA_964598115.1 uncultured Candidatus Saccharibacteria bacterium
AAATTTTTTCTTTTAATTTTAAAATCTCTTTTACTCTTTTTTGAATTTCATTTTTTTTTGCTTTTCCATTTTTAAGAAGGATTTTTTTTACTTCAAGAGGAGAAATATCCATAATTTTTATTTTTCTTTTTTTCAAAGAAAGTCTGATTATACCTGTTGCTTCTGCAACTTTAATAGCGCTTTTTTTATTTTTAAAGAAAAAAAGATTTTCCACAATCGCAATTTGTGGCTTTGTCTCCTTTAGGAGTTTTAAAAATTTTTTTTCCAAAATATAAAGTCTTTTTTCAAAAGAATAATCTTTTGGGGTACTAATAAAGCCTACTTTTTCCATTATCATTTCTTTAAAAACGGTTTTGTTAAAAGGTGTTTCAATAATTCCATAACCTACAATCGCAGTTCCTGGGTCAATGCCAATAATTTTTATTTTTTTCATAAAAGCGCATTTGAGAAAATGTCCTGAACGTCATCTCTTTCGTCAAGCAAAGAGAAAAAATTTTTGAGTTTTTGACGAAAACTTTCTTCTTTTATTTCTGTTTCCTCTTTTGGCACAAAATCCAGCCCAAAATCACTTATTTTTATTCCTTTTTTTTCTAAAGAATTTTTAACCTCAATCAACTTTTCAGATGGAGTGAAAATTTCAATTTCATTTTCTTTTTCTTTAATATCTTCGGCTCCTAAATCAGCGGCTAAAAGAAAAATTTCATCTCGAGATTTTTGATTTTCCTTTAAAGAAATAGAAATTCTTCCTTTTTTTTGAAACATCCATTTAACTGATCCCCCGGCAAGTTTTCCTCCTTCTTTTTCAAAAAGTTTTCTAATTTCAGCCACAGAACGATTTTTATTGTCAGTTAAAACTTCAACTAAAACTCCAACTCCTCCTGGGGCAAGCCCTTCAAGCAAAAGACATTCAATTTGTCTTCCTTCTATTTCTCCAATTCCTTTTTTAATCGCTCTTTCAATATTTTCTTTCGGCATATTAAATTCTTTTGCTTTTTCAATCACTGCTCGTAATTTCTCGTTTTTTTCTGGATCGCGTCCACCCTCTCTTGCTGCGACCATAATCATCCGAGAAAACTTTCCAAAAATTTTTGCTCTTTGAGTATCTTTGAGTTCTTTTTTATATTTGATGTTATGCCATTTTGAATGTCCAGCCATAAATTTTATTTTAATTTATTTTTTGTTTTTAAAAAGAGAAGAAAAGAAAAAATTGCCAACGCTAAAAGAAAAAAGAAACTGAATGCTAAAACTTTTTTTCTTTGATCTTCAATTTTGGAAATTTGAGAAAAAAGAGAGAGTTTTTCAGATAAGTTTTTTCCCTCTTTTGGAAAAATTTCTTTTGTTCCTTTTTTTATTTTTGAACTTTGTTTTTTTTCGATTTTGAGAATTTTTTGGAAAAGAGAAGAAAAAATATTTTGAGACAAAACATTTTCCTTTCCAGGAGAGGGTGAAGTTTCAACAAAATTTTCTCCTATTTTTGAAAAAGAGAAACCTTCTTTTGCTTCTTCCCAAAAAACTTTTTCAAAAAGATCTCCTGAAGGATAAAAAAAATAAACTTTTCCTTTTTTATTTTTTAAAGAAAGTTTGGTTAAAGATTTAGGAAGAAGGGTGATTTGATTTGGTAAAAGAAAACTTCCTTCAGGAAAAATAAACTCATTTTTTCCATCAGAGAGTTTAAAAAAAGAGATATCTTGAATTTCATTGGAGAAGTTTTTTATTTCAATCCATTCTTTACTATCTTCCCCTTTTGGATTAGGAAAAATTTCATTAATAGAGACTTTATCAGTGAAAACGATCACCTCAATCAATTTTTCATCAAATTCTTTTTCATTGGAGACTTTAAGATAAACAAGATATTTTCCAGGTTTTTGATAAAGATGAGTGACTTTTTGTCCCTCTTCTGTTTTTCCGTCCCCGAAATTCCAGAAATAATTTTTAATTTTTCCTTCTGATAAAGAAGCATCAAAAAGGATTGGAGTTTGAGGCAGGGCATAAACTTTATCAAAATTGGTTTTGGCTAAAATTTTTTTTCCTGAAAACTGAGGCGAAGGTTCTTTTGAGACCCATTTTCCATTTTCTCTTTGCATTGAGAAAAACTCATCCCCCGCAGGCCAAGATTTTTCTTGAGATTGAGGAGTTTTGTCAACAATTTCTCCTTTTTTGTTTTTTAAAACTAAAGGGCCATTTTTTGAATAATCATCATTTAAAGAAAGATTCTCTTCAATGTCCACTTGAAAGCCAGGGTTTTTGTCTGAAATTAAAAAATATCCATAAGGAGGAACTTTTGAGCCTTCAGGAAAAATAAAAGCTTGATTTCCCCTTTTTGCATTTTCAATTCTCCAACCTGAAAGGTCAATTTCCTTTGAGGTTAAATTTTTAAGTTCAATCCATTCAGGAGATCCTTTCCATTTGATTTCATTTAAAATCACATCTTGAGCAAAGCAAGACAAAGGAAAAAAGAAAAAAGCCAAAAATAAAGCAATTTTTTGCATCATTTTTTGATATTATATAATAACTCAACAATGGAAAAGAAAGTTTTAGTTTTTGGAACTTTTGATGTTTTTCATTTTGGCCATTTTTTCTTTTTAAAAGAAGCAAAAAAAGAAGGAAAACTTTTTGTGGTAGTGGCTCGGGATGAGACAGTAAAAAAACTTAAAAGAAAAAAGCCAATTTTAGATGAGAAAAAAAGAAAAAAAATAATTGAAATGATAGGTCTTGCAGAAAAAGTTTTTTTAGGAGACAAAAAAAATCCTTTCAAAATTATTAAAAAAATTAAACCAGATATTATCTGCCTTGGATATGATCAAAAATTTTTTGTAAATGGTCTTAAAAAATTTCTTAAAAAAGAAAATCTTTCTGTGAAAATTAAAAGGATTAAAAGTTTTTTGCCAGATATTTTTAAAAGTTCTTTTTATGCTCCCTCAAAAAAATAGACTTAGAAAAAAAGAAATAAAAAAAATTCTCAAAAAAGGGAAAAAAATTCACTCTCAGAATTTTTTGTTGTTTTTTTTAAAAAATGATTTAAAATATTCTCGTTTTTCAATAATTGTTCCTTTAAAATTTTCCAAAAAAGCAGTTGAAAGAAACAAAATGAAAAGAAAAGTTCGGGAAGTTTTGAGGAGATTTTTTTTAAATTTTTCTTTTGATGGAGTTTTTCTAATAAAAGAAGGAGCAAAAAGACTTAATTTTTGGAAAATTAAAGATGAAATTGAAAAAATTTTAAAAAAATATGTTTAAGACATTAAGTCAAATTTTTGAAAATTTAGTCGCTCGCCCTTTTTTTAATTTTTTGCTTTTTTTTACTCAAAAAATTCCTCCTTATGATTTAGGATTTTCCATTCTTTATTTAACTTTAATTTTAAAAATTTTATTTTTCCCTCTTGAAAGGAAAATCCAAAAAAGTAATTTTGAAGTTCAAGAAAAAATAAAAAAATTTCAAAAGGAGTTTAAAGAAATTCAAAAAAAATATAAAAATGATTTTCAAAAACTTCAGGAGGAAACAATAAAATTAGCTAAAACTCATAAAATTAACTTTTCTTCGCTTTTTAATCCTTTAATGCTTATTCCTTTTGTGATACTTGTTGCATTGTACAGAAGTTTTCGCTTAATAAAGGATTTTCCCAATCTTCCTGAAACAGGTTTTTTTGGAATATTTAATTTACACGCAAACTGCATTGCGAGTACCTCAGGATTTTGCCTTGCAGTTTTAGTAGGTTTTTCTCAATTTTTTTATCTTGCCTCTGAGAAAAATATTCCTAAAGGAAACACTCCTGAAGAAAAAATGCAAAGGATGATAGTCTATTATACGAGAGTTTTTTTCCCTTTTTTGATTTTTTTTGTTTCTTTAAAACTCCCCACTGCTCTTGTTTTATATTGGTTTTTTTGGAATATTTTTTCCGTTATTGAAAAAAAGTGGTTTTTGAAATTTAGTTCTGAAGAAAAAAATATAAATAAAGAGGAATTTCCTGGCAATTGAAGTTAATAAAGAATACTAAAAAAAGAAAGAAAAAGAAGAGATTTAAAAGTCTCTTTTAAAACTCACGACAAACACATCGATTTTCCCTAAATGGACTTCTTTAAATTCTATCTGAAGCTGCTTCTGGATACGCTTTAGAGCTTTTTGATAAAACATCTTTGCCGTCACTGTTTCAATTATCATTGCCTCTGGTTCTAACCCGAATTTCTGGTAATAACTATAACATATCTGAAGGATCTCTTGAAGAAACTGCGTCCCTATACCTTTTCCTCTACAGTCCTCTCTTATCCAGAATGCATCCAGTTCTAAGATTATTCGAGAGCGATCAATAAAATCCTGAATTCGGACTACTGATCCTCCGATAATTTCCTGCTCATTTAAAAGAACATATGTCAACGGGGCATACGGTTCTTCTTCTTCCCTGATCCATTTTTCAAGTTGAAGGGGAAACAAAAAAGGATAAATTGCTTTCTGCTCTTCATTCAGGAGTTTTCTTAATTTACCCTCTTCTCTTATTCTTTCTAATTTCAACTTCTTCCACCTCCATTTTAAATTTTACAAAAATTTAATATTTTGTCAAATTTTTAGAAAATCTCAGATTAAACATATTGTTCTTCCGGATTCATTTCTCTTCTTCGCTTGTTATCTTGTCCACCGCCTCTTTTAATTCTTTATATGCTTCTTCCCTTTGCTTCTCTCCCTCCTTTGTTATCTCTTTCTCTAATTTTTTAAGATCTTCTTCTATCTCTTCTTTCTTTTCCAGTTCCTCTTTTTCTACCGAAATTCCCAATTTTTCAACTTCTTTTGTTCCTTTTTCAGCCTCTTTAGCAATTTTCCCGATCTCTTGCTCTTCTTCCATTTTCTGAATTAAGTTTCTCTTTTCAAAATAACTCTTTTTCAGTTTCTCTTCTGTTTTAAATAAATCAGAAAGCGCTTTTATAATCTCTCCTCTTTCTTCCTTTTCGGTTGCCCTGTCTAATTTATGTTCCAAACCAATCCTTTTCTTTTTAATATCAAAAATCTCCTTTCGGATTGCCATAATCTCTTCTTTTATTTTTTTTATTTCTTTTTTCCTTTCTTTCTCAGATTTTTTTTCTTTTAGTTCTTTAATTCCTTCTCCAATTTTTTCTCTGAAAAAAGACATGAAAAATTAAAAAAATTTCTAATTTTTAATTCGACCTTTAATTTTTGTTTTTTTTAAAAATTCATTTTTTATTTCTTTTTCTTTTGCTATTATTTCATCAATTTCTTCTTTACTTAACTTTTTTGCAAAGCGGCGTTGATAAAATTCCCGTGAGTGGACAGGAATTTTTAATCCTTCCTCCACTCCATGATAAAATATGTCTCCATAAATTACTCCTCGGGCTATACCTTCTGCTTTGTTCCCAGAATACAATCTTTTCACTTTTTCCAGTTCTACCTCGCTTTCTCTTAAATTTTTACTTACTAAATATCTTATCGCTCCTATTTTTTGATTGGTTGAAATTCCCAATTTTTTGGCTATCTTTAGTAATTCCTCCTCTGGCATTTTCCAGACATTTTTTCTTATTTCTTCTTCCTTTTTTGAAAGCAAACAGTGTTCAAGTTCATGCTCAAAAACTTCATTTATAGCCTTTTCAGTTAATTCCGGGTAGAATTTTATTGATTTTTCAAGGATCGGCAAAAGGTTAATTGGAAACTTTATTGTAAATTCTTCTGGAAAAACCTCTATTTTTTTTGAGAGATTATCAAGTTCAACTGACTTGAACCCTTTATTTTTAGTAATGTTTTCTATTTTCCTAAGTAAAAATTTGTACCTCTCTTTTTCTTCTTTAAATGTTGTAATTTCTGTCTCCTTTGTTTTCTGCTCTTTTTTTGGTTTTTCGTATTCTTTCTTTGGTTCACTTTCTTTTCTATGAAATAAAATTTTCTCCCACATAACTCCTTGAATGGGTTTTATTACTTCCTTAATTTTAACACTCTCTCTTTATTTAACCAATGAATTTCTTAAGACCCTATCCTTAAAACATTGACAAATGTGGATTTTATGTTATATGATATGAATGAACAAGATTGAGGAGGTGAGAAAGAGAGAATAATTCTCTGTGGCCAAGGATTGTTTATCAATACACAAAATGGTAAGCAGTGCTCGGCCACAGAGAATGCAATTCAGTGATTCAATGAAAGGAAAAGTCGGCCGATAAAATAAAAAGTAGGAGGTGATATGATAAAAATGAAAATAGAAATAGGTTTCGAAAGTCTATTGGAGGAGGTGATGCGTTTAGGGAAAAAGGTAGAAGAAGTCAATAAGATCCTATCTCAGGGTTCAGTGAGTAAGGAAGAAGTCGAAGATGTGAGGTGGGCACGAAAAGAAAAGGAAGGGAAGATTAAAATCTACATGAAAGGAGAGGAGAAACCTATAACAGTAGTGTCAGCGGAAATTAAATTTAGTAATGATATGGTGAAGCAGATAGTTAAGGAGTCCTATAAGCCGGGAAGAATGTCAGTTCTAAAACCAATAAATTTCGCAATCGAGTACGTGAGGTCAGGCCCTAAGCTGATGTTGAGAGATCGAGTTGGTGATATCCCACTTGAGAAAATAGAAAAAATAGAGATAGAAACGAAGAAATAAGACCTTCTCCCTTTTTTCCTTTTGTAGTCAAGAATCAAAAATTATTGACTGGAGGGATGAAAGATGAAAATAGAAGAAGAAAACACCACTATTGCAGACGATTTAGTCATTGCGGAAGGCGGCGTTTTTCATAACTTGCAAGAGGCGATAAAGTGAATTTCTGAAATCTTATAAAGTATAAAGAGACTTTAGGATTTACAAAAATTTTTGAGGGAAAAGTGATACTTCTTTCCCTCGCCATTTTTTTCAGTCCATAAATTCAATTTGTGGATTGAAAAAAACCCTCAACCTTGAAGGTTGAGGGGAAATAATACCTTAAACGCAAATTATTTCACGAATTTAAAAATAAAAAACCCTTAAAGATACTAAGAAGAATTCAAGATCAAAAAAGTATAAAAAAAATAAAAAATAAATTAGTTACGGTCTTGGAAAAATTTTATTCTCTCTACTTATAACATCTTATCTAGACTTAACGCTTCTGATATTCTTTATATCTATTGCTACAGCGTGGTTTCTTTGTCATCATTATCTCTCTTTTTTCATCTTCTCTCTTCTACATTTATTGCCTTTTTTATTCTTTCAATTGCTTCTTTTCTATCACACCTAGCAATTATCTGCACTTCTTTAATAAATTTTCCAACTAAAAAATTCACGATACGTTCTTTCCGTTCTTCATCCATTTTTACCATTTCACCTCCCTTTTTCTGCCTCGTTTTCTCCGAGACAGGAATTTAGCAATCAACCAAATTCCTACCTCTGAGAATTTCTCTTTTTGATTTTTCAAAAAGTAATAAAAAAAGAGGGAGGAAGTTTTTACTTTTCGTCATTTTTATGTTTATCAACCAATTCAGTTATAGAAATAGTTCTCTCCCAGCACGCCCAACTATCGCAGTAAGCACAAGGGATTCTTTCTTTTTTTGGCTCTCCTGGTCCTGAACTTGCCACCATAAAACGATGCCCCCCCTCACAAATATATATATCAAACCATATATTCTCTTCTCTCTCTTTATTCATTTTCCCCTCCTATTTTTTGATTATTTTCAAAGAACTATTATAAATAATAGTATATTAATAAAAATATGTCAACTTTCATCCTTATTACTTTCACAAGTTGTAATTATCTACAAAATTTTTCGGACTCGGCAAAGTCTTTTTTACCTTATTTAAATTTCACAACACTTTTGTTTTCTTTCTTTGAATATTTTTTGAAAATTTTAAAAGAGAGAAACAGGTAAATTTATCACTCGATGAAAAATACAGGTGTTAGAGAAAATTGTTAAAACTTTTCATTTTTTCTTTTTCAAGTTTCAGTTTCATTCAATTTTTACAAAAAATCTTTTTCCTTTTTTTAAAATCATTCCTTTTTTGATTTTGACTTTTTTTTGAGGATCGGTAATTTTTTCATTTTCAATTTTTATTGCTCCTTCTTTAATTAACCTTTTGGCTTCACTTTTTGAACGAGCAAATTTTACTTCAAGAAGCAAATCAACAATTCCAATTTCTTTTTCTTTTAAATGAATTTTTTCTACTTCTTTTGGTTTCTCTCTTCTTTCAAAAACTCTCTCAAATTCTTCTTTTGCTTTTTTGGCAAGTTTTTTTCCGTAATACATTTTAACAATCTCAAAAGATAAAAATTTTTTTATTTCTTTTGGGTTAATTTCTTTTTTTGAAAGTTTTTTTTCAATTTTTTCAATTTCAATCAAAGGAACTTCTGTACAAAGTTTTAAAAAAGGAACAATTCCTTCATCAGGAACGTTCATTATTTTTCCAAACATTTCTTTTGGTTTCTCTTGCAAAGAGATATAGTTTTTTTCACTTTTTGAGAATTTTTTTCCTGTTCTTGGGTCAACGAGCAAAGGAGTGGTAATAACAAATTTTTCTTTTCCTTTAATTTCTTTTAGAAGTTTTCTTCCAATCATCATATTAAAAAGCTGATCTGAAGCCCCTATTTCAACATCGCAATTAATCATCACCGAGTCATATCCTTGAAGCAAAGGATATAAAAATTCATGAAGATAAATTTCTTTTTTGAGTTTAATTCTTTTTTGAAACATATCTCTTTCTAAAAGACGCGAAAGAGTAAATTTTGATAAAATTTTAAAAAAATAAGGAAGTTTCATTTTTGAGAACCATTTTGAATTGAAAAGAAAATCAGGAGGGTTTTTTTTAAAATCTAAAATTTTTGAGATTTGAACTTTGTAAGTTTTAAAATTTTTTTTGATTTCTTTGTCAGAAAGAACTTTTCTACAAGAAAGTTTTCCTGTAGGGTCTCCTATTTTAGCGGTAAAATCGCCAATCAAGATGATAATTTTGTGTCCCATTTTTTGAAATCCTTTAAGTAAGAGCAAAGGAACTGAGTGTCCTAAATGAAGTTCAGGAGAGGTTGGGTCCACTCCCCAATAAATTTTAAGTTTTCTTTTTTTTAAAGCTTCAATAAAATCTTTTTTTGAGGGCAAGATTTTTTCTGTCCTTCTTTTTATAATTTCTTCAATTCTCATAGTATAATTAAATTATGCCACGCAAAATTTTAATTTTAAACGAAAAGGGAGGAACAGGAAAAACCACCATTAGTTGCCATCTTTGTTTTTCTTTAGCCAAAAGAAAAAAGAAAACTTTGCTTTTAGATTTTGACCCTCAAGCAAACGCCACCGTTTATCTTGGTTTTTTACCAAAACCTCCTTCAATTTATGACTTCTTAAAAGAAAAAGCAGATTTTTTTAAAATTCTTAAAAAAATAAATCCTTATTTTTATTTTTTACCCTCAAGTTTTAACTTGGCTTCCCTTTCTTTGGAACTTTTTGAAAAAGAAGATAAAGAAAGATTTCTTTCTGAGAAGATTTTTCCTTTTTTGAAAGATTTTGATTTTTTTGTCGCAGACAGCCCTCCTTCTTTTTCTTTGCTTTCTTTAAATCTTCTTTTTTTATGCGAAGAGATTTTGGTGCCAATTCAACCAGAATTTTTTGCTAAAGAGTCATTGAAAAAGTTGTGTGAGATAATTAAACTTTCTGAAAAAAGTTTTCAAAAAAAATTTAAAATTTATCTTTTACTTTCAATGTTTGATAAAAGAACAAAAATTTCTTATGAAGTTGAAAGAAAACTCCAAGAGGAGTTTCAAGAAAATTTTTTACCCATAAGAATACCCCGCACCGTAAAATTTTTACATCTTTTTGGAAAAAGAAAAGGAATTGAGGAAAAATTTCCAAAAACTCCTGCAGGTGAATCTTTTGAAAAACTTTCAGAAATTTTAATAAAAGATTATGAAAGAACTTGAGATTTTTTTTAAAAAAAAAGAAGAAAAAAAAGTTTTTTTTGTAAAAATAGACGAAATAAAAACTTCTTTTTATCAACCAAGGAAAGAAATTAAAAAAGAAAGTTTGAAAGAACTTGCTCAATCAATCAAAGAATATGGTATTTTGGAGCCAATTTTAGTGAGAAAAAAAGGAAAATTTTATGAAATTATAGCCGGACATCGGCGAGTTGAGGCTGCTAAAATGGCAGGTTTAGAAAAAGTTCCTTGTCTTTTAGTTGAAGTTGATGATAAAAAGGCTTTACCTTTAGCCCTGGTTGAAAATCTTCAAAGAGAAGATTTAAACCCAATTGAAAAGGCGCTGAGTTTCAAAGATCTAATTGAAAAATATGGTTTTTCTCAAAAAGAAATTGCAAAACTTTTGGGGAAATCAAAAGAGTATGTTGCGAATACTTTAAGACTTTTAAAACTTGATGATGAAATCAAAAAAAGCTTGAAAAAAGGAGAAATTAGCGAAGGGCATGGCCGGGCTCTTTTAATGTTTCCTCAAAGGCAAAGGAAGAATGTTTTAAAGAAAATAAAAGAAAAAAAACTTTCAGTAAGAGAAGTAGAACTTCTTTCAAAAAAAGAACCAAAAATAAAAAAAATTAATTTTGAAATAAAA
>CAZRAI010000015.1:0-10461 GCA_964598115.1 uncultured Candidatus Saccharibacteria bacterium
CCCGTGGGCAAATTAAATTTTCTCAAGCTTCACTTTTATCTTACTAAATCTAATCTATAAATCAAGAAAGAAAAATCTTAACAAAAGATGGAAAATAAAAAAATGGCTCGTGTAGACGAGCCATCTAACTATCATTAAAAACTTTCCGAGTTGCTTGAAGAAGTTTCTGATACGGTTTCTCAAGTTGGGAAGGAAGTCTGGTCCCATAAATAGGCTTAAGGGAAGCTATAAAACCTTCTACTTTCGGCCGCAAATCTGGTTCAAAAATTGCTCGATGAATCAATCCTCGCCATTGCCGAATTTTTCTTTTGGGAAGAACAGCTCTCCCGTTAGTAATTCGTAATCCAGTAATTAAAGGAGCACCAAATCTCACGCCTTGCTGCCGGGTTTTTCGGAGATTTACTTCAAATCCAAACCTTCTAATTATCTTAAATAATTCTTCTTGTTTTTTTGGTGGAATGGGTTTTTGGGCAGAGATAACAAAATTATCAATGTAGGCACTAACCCGAAACCGATACCTGTCTTGACTTTCTGGTATTATAATTGGGAAAAGCGACTTTATTCTATTGAACAAACTACTTTCTGCCAAGCTGATATAAAAGAGAAATGGAGCAGTAGGTGTTCCTTGAGGAAGGATTCCTCGAAAAGTAGTGAGCTTTATTATTAAATCAACTAACTCCTGAGCAATCTCCTCGTAATTGGTTTTCTCTTTTTTTACCATCAATTGCTCTAAAGCGGTTCCTCCAAAAACTGAACTAAGAATCACTTTTTTAGATTCTTCTAGCTCTTTAGAGTAATACTCAATCTTCCATTCATCATTTACTTCCTTAGCTTCTTTAAAATCTCTGAGAACATTTCGGTACCGACTTATAGAACATTGAAAAGTTTCTATTTCTTTTTTCAGCAATCTTTTTAGTATTTTTTTCAAACCTCCAACCTCAACCGATGAGAAAGCATCCTTTAAATCAAATTGGAAGATCCATTTCGCCTCTTTGTGTTCCTGAGCATGCATTACGTATGAAGTTCCTTTGTAAATTCCGTACAATCCGACCCTGTACTTTCTCCATATTTTTCGAAATAGACATTTAAGGATTTTCCTTTGAACTTTTTTAAGAGGTTCAGGTGGAATATAGAGTGTTCGACATCCCCCGCTTTTCTTTGGAACTCTTATCACTTTGTAGTCGTTTGTTAGACTGAGAGCGGTCCTAATTTCCTCCTTTTTTAACTTGAGTATTTGACTTAATATCGCCTCGGAAATATCTGACATTTCGACCACCTCCTAAATTTGTAAAGAACAAAGTGGGGCTCGGGGATAAATATCCCCCGTGGCTTCTAGTTCAGGAAAAGAGAGCTCTTTTTCTACTAACTGTCAGTTCCTGACAGCCGCCGCTAAGCGGTTAGGGCTAACTGCTTAGCTTGTGAGTTGACAAGCCACGTTTGGCCCCACTAATAAAATACTATAAAGCAGTATTATTTGTCAACAACAACTAGAACTCGTGGAGACATATACGTGTAACCGAATCATGTATGAGAAATTTAATTAAAGGGATATAAGGAAAGGGATATAAGGAGCCTGGCTCCTTCAAATACAAATAAAAAATAAGGGGTTCAAGCAAATATGCTTTTACCCCATTTTTGATTTCTTCTCTCACTCATCTTTTTTTATTTCTATGCTTACTTCCTGCTTTCCGTACCCCACTATTTCAGAAAACATTTTAAGAAGTATATAGGCTATATCTTTTTTTGCTTCTTTCTCTTTTTTCGTGTCCTTCCCTAAGTTTGTAATTTCTTTAATGTCTCTATATATACCAAAACGTCGTAAAAAGTCTTCCTTTATTACTAGACTGCACTGTACTGCATCACTATTAATATCTATCTTTATTCTCTCACTCATTTTGTCTACCTCCTCACCTTTTATTTTATTATACATCATTACTCTAATTTTGTCTTCGAAACTCCGAGGTGCCGGGGCTGGGAATCGAACCCAGATCCCACGGTTTTCAGCCGTGTGCCGTGACCGCCTTGGCTACCCCGGCAAAATTTATTTTTCTTTTGTTTTTATTTTAAAAAATTCTTTTATTTTTTGCCAGATAGTTTCTTTTTTGTTCTCTTTTTTTAAATTCTTTTGAGGAACCAAATTTATCACTTTTTCTCCTTGATCTACCAGATTAAATTTTTCTTTTAATCTTTGCTTTAAATAATTTTCATCTTTAAGAAGAGATATTTCTTTTTCCAAATAGTCTTTTTTTTCTTTGAGTTCTTTAATTTCTGCACTTAATTTTTGATAAACTTTTTTGGCTTCAATTAAATTTTTTGCTTCAACAATTATCCCTTTTAAAAAAAATCCACTAATAATGATAAGACAAAAAGTTAAAAAAACCTCGCTTGTTTTTCTTTTTTTTCTCATTTTATTTTAACTTCAATCTTTTTAACAAAATCAACTTTCAAAAAAGAATTTATTCTCTTTTTAAAATCCTCCTTTTTTAAAAAAATCTCCTCACCTTCAAGAGGACTTTTCTTTTTAATTATCAAAACACCTCCTTTTTTTAAATAAAAATCTTCTATTCCTTCCTTTTTAAGAAAATTTTTTAATAGAAGTTCAACAAGTTTTGTTCGTAAAAAAGGTTTTTTTATCCATTGAGAAATGAGAGTGTTTTTAAGTTTTTCCATTTGGCGCCACCGGGATTCGAACCCGGGTTTCTGGCTTGAGAAGCCAACGTCCTTGTCCACTAGACGATGGCGCCAAAAAATGTATTTTTATAATTTATATCATAACATAAAAAATTTTGTTAACAAAAACTCACTTTATATTTTTACAATCTTGAATTAACATTAAAAAGGAGGTGATATAAATGGAAAAAGATTCTACTGATAGATTAGCAATAGAAATTGAAAAATTTTTAATAGAAAGAGAAGGTATTTGGAAATATAAAGAAGGTGGACCACATGTTTTATTGACCTCAGGGTTACACTCTGGCTGGTTTTTTGATATATCTTATGCAATTTTTGAAGATCCCCAAGGGGCTGAATTTTTGGCTGAACTTTTAATAAATAAACTTAAAAGAGAACTTGGAAATCATTTATCAAAAGCAACAAGAGTAATTTCTTCAGCAATGGCTGGTATTATTTTAGGATATGAGGTGGCTAAAAAATTGGGAATAAAGTTTGCCCATTGTGATAAAAAAGAAAATGGACAGATTTTAAAAAGAATCTCCTTAAAAGATAATGAGGTAATTTTACAGATTGAAGAATTAATTACCACTTTAAGTACAACTCAAAAAGTTACCAATGCAATTTTAAAAAATAATCCAAAAGTAGAAATTCTTCAAAGAAATGGAAAAATAATTGTAGGTACTCTTATTCATCGACCACCAAACCTTGAGGAAGATTCCAATTATGAAATTATAGCCCTTTGGCAAAAAGAAATTCAAAGTTATCGTCCTGAAGAATGTCCAATGTGTAAGCAAGGAAGCAAAGCCTTAAGATTTAAAGAAAACCGAGGAGAGTTTTTCTAAGTATTTTTTTCTCATATTTTTTCCAAAAATCCTCTTGTTATTATATTAATCGCTTCTCTTTCAGTAAAACCGCGGGTTCTTAAATAAAAAAGTTCTTCTTCTGAAATTTTTCCAATTGAGGCTTCATGAAAAAGTTGAGATTTTTTATTCTCTGAAATCAATTCTGGCGCAAAATCCATCCTTGATTTTTCATCCAACATTAAACCTTGACATTCAAGATATCCTCGTGATGGGGCTTTGCCAAAAAGTCGAGAAAAAGCTTTTATCTTACTCCCTTTATCTCCAACAATCTTTATTTTAATCGTTCCTTGGGCTTCTTTTTTTTCTAAAAAACCTTCTTCTTCCACTTCAACTTCTCCCTTCTCAGCTTTTATAGTAACTTTCAAATCAAATTTACTTTTCTCAAAAGAAAAAATTTTTGTTTTTAAAAAAAGTTTTTCTGGAGAGGAAAAATTTTTATAGAAATAATTAAGTTTTGATTCTTTTTCTAAAAAGAACTCATAAGAAGGAGAAACTTTGTCTTTTTTTCCCCAGTAATGAAAATTCTCATAATCAAGAATTGCTCCTTTTTTAAGCAAAACTTTTCCTTTTGCTTGATGAGAAACTGAAAGCTCCCTTTTTTGAGCAAAACAGGTAGTTTTTATTTTTATTTTTTTTCCTTGCTCAACTACTAAAAGATTTTCTAAATTTTGAGAAATTTTTTTGGTACAGGCGGCAACACAGGTCAAAAAAGGTTCAGAAAGAGATTCTTTTACCCACAAAAAATATCCTCCTTTTGGCTTTTTTTGATAATATTTTTTTGTCCAAGTAAATTTTTCCCAGGCAGCAAAACTTGGTAACAAAACAAAACCTTTTCCTTTTTCAATTTTTTCAATTTTATTATCCTTTTGGAAAAAATGAATTTTTTTCATCTTTTATTTTTGCATCTTTCACATTTCCTATAACCAAATCTTTTAATTGTTGAAAGGACTTTTTTGTAATTTTTCTCAGAGCAGATTATTTTCCCATCTACCATCACGTTCACTAAATTTGGTTTTAAAAAATTCAAAATTTCTCCTTGGTGAGTAATTACTAAAAGACTTGTTCCTCTTTGATGAAGTTTTTTCATTTTTTCTGCCACAAATTTTAACATTTCTATATCTAAACCTGAATCTATCTCATCAAAAATAACAAATTCAGGATTTAAATGAAAAATTTGCAAAAGTTCTGAAAGTTTTTTTTCTCCTCCTGAAAATTCTACATTCACCTCTCTTTCAAGAAGATCTTCTCTTCCAAAATGAGAAATTCCTTGTGGAGAAATTTCTTTAAGTAAAGTTTCAAGAGTCACTCCCTCAATTGAAGGAGGTGTTTGCCAACAAAGAGCAATTCCAAGTTTTACCCTTTTTTCCGGAGAAAATCTTGTAATATTTTTTCCTTTAAAAAAAATTTTTCCATTTAAAACTTTATATTTTGGATTCCCTAAAATTGTTTGCGCCAAAACTGATTTCCCTGCGCCATTAGGTCCCAAAAGAGCCTGAATTTCTCTTTTTTTAATGAAAAAATTAACCCCTTTTAAAATTTCTTTTTTTTGATAGTTTACTTTTAAATTTCTAATCTCAAGTAAAAAGCCCATTTTTTAGTCTTCAATTGCTCCCATGGGGCAAATTTCTTTGCATCTACCACAATTTTTACATTTTTCAGGATCAATTTCAGCTTTTCCATCCTCTCCTATTTTAATCGCATCATATGGACAGTTTGCAACACAGCTTCCGCAACCAACACATTTGTCTTTGTTTACTTTTGGCATATTTTTGAAAAAATATAGAAATTTCTCGACCTTTTTAGTTAAACTTTATTTTGGTGATCTTTGAAATTTCTAAAGAAAGAGCGCGTAAATCTTTTTTTGAAAGATCAAAAATATTTCTTTTTCCACAAGCTCCAGCAATCATTTTCATCTCTTCAGTGCAAGTTTTTATGTAATTAACAACTCCTTCAACCGCTTCGTTAAAAGCAAAGTTTTTTCTTAAATTTTCATCTTGAGTAGCAATTCCTTTTGGGCATTTTCCAGTAAAGCACATTCCGCAACCAATGCATCCCATTGCTCCAAGTAAACTTGTCCCTACAAAAATTGCATCTGCACCCAAAGCTAAAGCCTTTGCAAAATCAGCACCTTTATAAAAACCTCCTCCAATCCAAAGTTCTTGTTGAGCACCAATTTCATTCAAAGTTTCTCTTGCTTCAACTAAAGCCATAAGAGTGGGCACTCCAACATCATTAAGTAAAACTTCAGGTGCTGCTCCTGTTCCTCCTTCCATTCCATCAATTGCCACAATGTCAGCCCCAACCTCAACTGCTATTTTCACATCTTCTTTCACATCTCCTGCTCCTAACTTAATAATAATTGGCTTTCCTCCTGTAATTTCTTTTAACCATTTCACTTTCTTTTTAAGATCTTCTAAAGATTTAATGTCAGGATGATAAGCAGGTGAGTGAATACCCTTTCCTTCTTCAACTTTTCTAACTTTGGCTATTTCTTTTGTTACTTTTTTTCCTGGTAAATATCCTCCTGCACCTGGTTTTGCTCCCTGTCCTATTTTGATTTCAATTGCATCTGCTTTTTTTAAAACTTCTTCTGTAATTCCAAAACGTCCAGTGGAATACTGCACAATTAAAAATCTTGCTTCTTTTCTTTCTTCAGAAAGCATTCCTCCCTCGCCTGTGTTTGCAATTGTTCCTACAATTTTTGACGCGCGCGCCAAAGCAATTTTTGCTTCTTTAGATAAAGCGCCAAAAGACATTGCTCCAAAAATAATTGGTGTTTCAATTTCAATAGGACTTTGAGAAAGTCTCCCTATTTTTGTTTTTGAGGAAATTTCCTCTTTGTAATAATCAACAGGTCTTTTTTTAAGCTGGGCTGGCACAAAAACAAGATCATCAAAACTTATTTTCCCAAATTTTTTTGAACGTCCACTTGCAACAGGAACTTCTTTTCTTCTTTTTTGAACTTCTTTTAACCAATTTTCCATAAAAAAATTTTATTTTAATTTAATTAAATTAAATCTTCAAGTTTTTTTGCTTGGTTTACAAAAAATTCACCTATTTTCAACCTTCTTAACTTTCTTAAAGTTGAAGGAAGGTTTAGTTTCTCACCTATTTTTTCAGCCACTGAACGAACATATGTTCCCTTTTGACACTTTATTTCTATTTTTAAAACTATACCTTTATCTTTTTTGAAAACATCAATCAACTTAAGATAAAAAATTTTAGTTTTTCTTTTTGGCAATGGAACTTCTTTTCCTTCACGCGCCCAACGGTAAAGTGGTTTTCCTTTATACTTAACTGCAGAAAATTTCGGCACTTCAAGTTCAATTTCTCCTTCCATTTCTTTAAGAACTTTTTTCACTTTTTTTAAATCAACTTTTTTCACCTCTTTTTCTGAAATTACTTTTCCCTCAAGATCACCTGTATTTGTTTTTTTTCCTAAAAGAACTTCCATTAAATAAACTTTGGGAAGTCCCAAAAAATATTTAAGTTTTTTTGTTCCTTTATTTATGCCAACAATTAAAAGTCCTGAAGCCAAAGGATCCAAAGTTCCTCCATGGCCAATTTTTTTCACTTTAAACTTTTTTTTCAAAAAACGTAAAACATCAAAAGAAGAAAATCCTGGAGGTTTATCAACTAAAAAAATATCTTTATCAAAAAGATTTTTTTCTCCTTCGTTTGTTTTCCTCATCTTCTCTAAAATTTTTTAAAGAAATTTAATAAAGAAAAAAATTAACAAAAAAAGAGTGAAAGAAAAACTCACGCCAAAAATAAAAAGAACAATGTAGGGAGCGATTTTTTCCATCCTAAAAAAACTTTTTAAAAAAGTTAATAATTTTTTTAAAAAAATCAAAAATTTTTCCCAAAACGACCTTTTTTGCTCTTTAAAACTTTTTTTAATGTCACGCTCAAGCCTTTGTTTTTGAGATAAGGACCGGATGAGGAAGTTTTTGTATCCTTTTGAACTAATAAGTTTTGTTTAATTATCTTTTTAAGTTGAGGTTGAACTTTGATTTTTTCTTTTTTACCCTCTTTTGAGATAATAATTTCATTGGCTTTTTCTTTTGAGGCATTAATTTTCTTTTCAATCTTTTCAATTCTTTTTTCAGGAAAGTTTTTTTGAAGAGTTTCAAAAGTTTTTTGAGGTAAATTTTTCGGAGATTGAAGCAAAACAAAAGACACAAAAAAAGTACTGAGGAAAACAAAAATCTTCAAAGAGTTTTTCTTCTTTTCCATAAAATTTTTTATTTTAAAAAAAATATTCAAAAATCAACCTCTTCAAAAAGCAAAAAAAGGAGCCTGGCTCCTTAAATTTTTTATTTAAAAAAATTATTTCAAAAATCAACCAGAGGTTTCATTTCAATTAAAATTTAAAAGAAAGAAAATTTATTTATAAGACAGAATTTGAATTAAATTTCTTGGATTTTTTCTCTCTCATTCCTTAAATATTCCACCACTTCTTTTTTAATCTCATCTTCAAATCTCATTACAATTTCATTTTTTGAATAATAATCTTTTAAAAAATTCTCTACTACTTTATCTAATTTAAGAGGAACTCGAGGATCTTTAAGTAAGGGTTTTTTTAGAAAGATTTCTTTTTTAATTCTTTCTATTTCTTTTTCTATCAAATTTTTAGAGTTTAAACCGGCTTTCATTCCCTCCTCACCCCCTAATTATTTTAAACAAAAAAATCATTATGATAATAAATTCAAAAAAACAAAACGCACAACAAAATTGCGCGTTTTTAATAAACCTTCGGGCTTTTATCGCCTTCTTCCTTTTTAAAGAATTAAAATTTTTACTCCTCTTTGTTTTCTAACTCTTTAAGTCTTCTTTCAATAGCCTTCGCTTCTTCTCTTAAAACGTTTAACTCGTCGATTAACATTTCTTTCTCTTCTTTTGGCGTAGAAGCGGAATATCTCCAACCTCGACCCCAACCTCGGCGCCAACCAAAACCTCGACCGAATCCACGACCTCGGCCCCAACCGAATCCGGGAGTCATATAACCTGGACGACCACGACCGGCACAATATCCTAATCCTCTACCAGTCATTGGTCCAAGTCCTAAAGGACCTGTTCCGTCTCCAAATGGCATAACTCTGATTAAAATAATTAATAGTGAAATAGTCTCGACCTTTAGAAGTAGACTATCTATTTATGAATATATACCTATAACTATTCTTTGTCAATAGTTTGGGCTGGTTTATATTTTCCATTCGGCTTGTTATTTATTTCGCCCATAAAGACCAATTAATTCTGCCCAATCAAGAATGTGACCTTCCATTGCTTTTTCAACCGCTTCCCTTTCTGATGAGGAATCAAGTTGAAGTTTCTTATCTAAAGCATACAACTTAAAATGATAACGATGAGTTCCGCTTGGCGGACAGGGACCCCCATAGGAGTTTTTACCAAAATCGTTTTTACCCTCAATGGCTCCCTCGGGTACTTTATTTTCTTCAATTAAAGAAGTTGAAGGGTCAATATTCCAAACTATCCAATGATCCCAGGTTCCCAGAGGAGCATCAGGATCATCCACAATAAGAACTAAACTTTTGGTTTCTTCTGGAACACCTTCAATTCGAAGAGGAGGGTTTATATCCTCGCCATCGCAAGTGTATTTTGAAGGAATTAATTGGTTGTTTTCAAAAGCCGGACTCGTAAGTCTCATAATTTTTTGCTCAGGCAATTCTAAAGAAGTTTTTGATGACCTTTGTAAAAAATAAAATGAAAGGCCACCTATTATTAAGAAAATTAAAATAATAAAAATAATTAAATTTTTTGAAAGACTCCTCATATTTTTATTTTATCTTACTCTTTGTATAAGGATTTTAAAGAGCAATATAATATCTCTCTTTAAGTTCTTTCAAATATTTTTTTCATTCCCCCACTTCAATTTGATTGGGGTCTTTTAAAATAATTTCTGGTCTTCCTTTGTATTCTTTTATTTCTCCAACAATTCGGACAGGTTTATTTAAATAATAATCTTCAGGATTTTGAACAAACTTGTAAAGATCAATGTTGAAAATCACTCCGGTAAAGCATTGGTTAGGATATGGTTTTTTCAAAATTTAAAAAAACAGTATTGCTTTTTGAATGACGGTAGGTATCAACAATTCTTCCTTCAACAATCACTTTTTTGCCTAAATATTTACCAGCAAGACATGCGCCAACAACTTTAAGTCCTAATTTTTCTGAAGTTAGTTTTTTCCACTGCGGTTTGGATTTTATCTTTTTCTTTTCTGAAGCTTTAGAAAAAGAGGACCATTTACAGCCAATTTTATTTTCTTTTGCTTCTTTTTCTGCTTTTTCAATCTCTTTTCTATATTTCACATCCTCTGGAGAAAATCGAGCTACCACTAACCCTTCTTTTACAAGCTTCAAAGAGACATTTTCACCATCCACAAAAACATATCTTAAATAGCGACAATACTGATCTAAATCTTCTTTTCCTTTCTCCAATCTTACTTCTTTATTTAAAATGAGCTCTTCCAATCTTTTCTTTGCTAACTCATAGCAAGGATGACCTCTCTCATCAGCATCAATCCCCAAAATTCTCACAGAATAACCTCCTTCAATTAAAAAAGTATCTCCATCAATCACTTTGGTGACTAATTTATTCGCCCCATCAGGAAGTGAAGGCACATTCTGGCATAAAGGAGCCTGGCTCCTTTTTTCAAGATGGATCCCTTTTTCAAAAAAGTTTTCTTTCTTGCCTGAAAAATAAATCGCTCCTCCAATAATTAGCGCTCCTGCCAAAATCGCCAAAACTATTTTATTTTTTTGAAAAATTTTTTCATTTTTTTAATCTTCTTTTTTAAAAACTTTAACTTTTATTAACATTTTTCTATAACTTCTATTTTATTTTTGATATTAGTAACTCAGTAACTTAATTAAATGACTAAAAATAAAAATTTTTCTTTTCTTT
>CAZRAI010000016.1:0-7894 GCA_964598115.1 uncultured Candidatus Saccharibacteria bacterium
AAAGAGGAGTAAAAACTTTTATGAAATTTGGTCTTTCTCATCTTTCTCAAGATGGTGGTTTTGTATTTCTGGAGTTGGGTGATGAGGTTATCGGCAACAGATTTTTATTTTTGCAAGATTTTTTTACCAAAAACAGATTAATTATTGATGAGATTGTTGCCAATAAAATTTATTATCCTTATCTTGAAATTCATCAAGAAGATAAAATTTTAGGAAAACGTCTAAGAGAGATCTTTGATGAAAAGTTTTTAGAAAGAAATCCTCGTCTTGGAGCGGTTCTCTTTCGCTTTGAGTATATTCCTTTTTTGGTCAAAAAAAGAAAACTTAAATTTCCAATGTATGCTTACTTGTAAGAAATTTTTGCCTCAAAGAAGTGCTTGAAATTTTTTTTCCTTTTTTATCTAAAAGATAAGGTAGAATAATTAAATTTAAAGGTTTAAGCCCTTTTTTTTGGCGAATTTGATTAATTTTGAGTCCATTTTTAAAGGTTTCTTCGGTGAGTAAAATTGCATCTGCTTTTTTGTCAGAAATTGAAGGACCGAAAGGGTCATAGATTTTTTTAATTTCAACTTCAAATTTAATCTTTTTAAAAAACTCTTTTAGTCTTTTTTTTCTTATTTCAAAAGGTTCAATTTGAGAGGAAAATTTTTTATTTTTCTTAGTAAACTCATCTGAACAAAGTCCCAAAAAAGCTTTTTTGGCATAATATTTTGCCATAGAAAGAAAATAGCGATGACCAGGATGGAGTTTATCAAAAGTTCCTCCCAAAATTATCTTTTTGAATTTTGTTTTTCTAAATTTTTTTAAAATCTCTTTTACTTCTTTTTTAGTATTTTTTTTTATTTTGATTACACAAATGCCAACATTTTTTTGTCCATAAACTAAAAGTGAGTTTTCAGGCGCAAGCAAAATTAAAGGCAAAGCTAAAAGGTCTTCTTCGCCTTCTATAAAAACATTCTTCTTTTCTCTTAAAGCCTTTTTTAAAACTTGCCATGTTTTTTTAAAAATAGAGGCAGGAGGATTCCAAAGGTTGAGCTCGTAAGGTAGGAGAGATTTAACTTTTTTGTTTCGTTGAACTTTGCCATCAAAAATTTTAATACCCCCCGGTAAAGTTTGAGAAACAACATCACCTACAAGAATGACTTTTTTTGGCTTTGTTTCTTTTAAAAATAAAATAAATTTATTTTTTACTTGAGAAATATTCCCTTTTATTAGCTCCCCTAATAATGGCTTTTCAAGTTTTTTCCTTAAAAGATTTGTCAAATAAAGGGTTCTCATTGTAAAATTTTATTTTAATTTATGAATTTAAAATTTCTTCAAAAAATACTTTCATATTTTATCTTATCTTGTTTTGTGTTTGAATGGGGTATTTTTTGTGGAATTTTAACATCTAAAAATTTTCCTTTTTTAAAAGAGCCTTTTTTGTCTTTTTTGAAAAATTATTTTGAAGGATTTGAGAAAAAAACAAAAGCTTCGCAAGTTTTTTACATTTTTTTTCATAACGCAGTTTGCCTTTTCTTTCTAATTTTTCTTGGATTGTTTTTTTTAATTCCCACCTTTTTTGGCGTTTATACAAATGGTTTTATTTTAGGATTTTTATTTTTGATAAGTTTTGAGGGAGGAATGCTTGGAAAATTTTTAAAGGGAATTTTACCTCATGGAATGATTGAAATTCCAGTGATATTAATTGGAGGAGCACTTGGAATTTCCCTTTGGAAAAGTATTTTTACAAAAAAAGTTAAAGAAACTTTTTTAAAGATTGTAAAAATTTATTTATTTTTTCTTTTGCCTCTTCTTTTTATTTCTGCTTTGATTGAAGTTTTAATTACACCACTTTTTCTTTTATGAGAGTTTTTTCTTTTGTAACAGATTTTCCTTTTCTTTTTGGTTTTTGTTTTAAAAAAGAAAAAACAAAGGGGAAAATAGATTATTTAATAGAAACTGAAATTAAAAAACTTCATTTTTGGACAAAAAAAGATCCTCCAGATTTTTTAATTTTCTTTTTTTCAAAAAATGATGGCTTTTTAATTAAAAAAACTTACAAAAAAACGAAAAGGAGTCTTTCGTTGTTTGACGAAAAAGTTTTTGATGAAATTTTAAAGGAAAGTGAAAAAGAACTTTTGAAAGAAGCCAAAAAGGAAATAAAAAAACCTTCTCTTTTGTTTTCAAAAATTTTAGAAATAAAACTTGATGGAGTTCTTTTAAGTGATCCTTTCGGAACTCCTTTTAAAGAAGTTGAAATTAAAAAAATAAATTTTTATCTTCATCAAAAAGAATATTCTCTTTTTTCAAAAATTCTGAGAAAAATTAAAATTCCAGCAAAGATTTTTGTAAAAGAAGCTATTTATGACACTTTGGGTGTGGTGCCAAAAACTTTTCAGGAGACTCTTTATTTACGATTTAAAAATTTAAAAAATTTATTTAAAATAGAGAAGAAAAAATATTTTTGGGAGGCAAGTATTTTAACAGAACTTTTTTTAGAAGGAAAAATATAAAAATATGTTTTATCAGATTTTTTATATCGATCCCCCAGATGATTTAAATAAAGTAAAAAAAGTTTTATCTGAAGCAAAAAGAAAAAAAATAATTCTTGTTTTTCCGGAAGAAAACAAAATCCTTAAAAATATAGAAAGTTTAACTTTGGTTAAAGATTTTGCTCAGAAATTAGGAAAAGAAATTTCCATTTTCACAAGTGATAAAACCTATCGCAAACTAGCTGAAGAAGCAGGAATACCAATTGAAACTGCCTTAATTGAGGAAAGTTTTTTAACAGACAAAGAAGTTTCTTTCAGACCAAAAATTCGAGATATTTCTCCTAAGGGAGGAAAAAAAACTCTTTTTCAAAAAGAAGAAATAAAAAAAGAAAAATTACCCAAAAAAATTAAAAAATCTCCCTCAAAAATCAGCAAAGGTAAAATTTTTTGGAAAGTTGTTTTCTTTTTAGTGGGAAGTGCAGGATTGCTTTATTTAATCTTTTTTTATTTACCCAAAGCAGAAATAGAGATTGTTCCTTACAAAGAAAAGGTAGAATTTGGAGGAGAAGTTTTTTTAAAACCAAATAAAAATTTCTCTGAAAAGTTAAATATTATTCCTTCGATTTTAGTTAAGAAAGAGAGAAAAGTTAAGAAAAGCTTTCTTGCAACTGGTGAAAAAAATGTTGTTCAAAAAGCCCAAGGTGAAATAAAAATTATTAACAAAGGTCCAAGAATTGGGTTGATTAAAAATACTCGCTTTATTTCTGAAAACGGAAAAGTTTTCCGAACAATGGAATATGTGCTTGTGCCTGCAGGGAAAGAATCTTCTCCAAGTGTGGTGAAAGTAAAAGTCCAAGCAGAGAATGCAGGTGAAGAATACAACATTCCTCCTCAAAAATTTTCAGTTCCTGGTCTTAAAGGCACAGTTTGGGAAAATAAACTTTATGGGGAGTCAGAAAAAAAGTTTGAAGGAGGATTTATAGGAAAAGCAAGCGTTGTATCTTCAGAAGATCTGAAAAAAGCTCAAAAAGAAATGGAAAGATTAAAAGAGAAAACCAAAGAGGATTTAAAAGAAGAAATAAAAAAAGAAATTCCTAAAGAGTTCCCTTTTCTTTTAGAGAAAATAAGTTTTGATGAGGGAGAAATTAAATTTTCAAAAAAAGAAGGGGAGAGGGCAAAGATTTTTGAAGGAGAGCTCAAAATTTCTGTTTCAACTTTATCTTTTAGAAAAGAGTTTTTTGATAAGATAATAAAAAATCTTGTTTCTTTGAAACTAAAAGAAGGTTTTGAGTTTGAGGAGGTAAAAAATTCAAGAAAAATAAATTTTGAAATAAAAGAATGGAACATTTCTAAAAAAAGAGCGATTATTTATTTTGAGGGAGAAGAAATGATCACTCCTAAAATAGATGAAAAAGAAATAAAAAAGTTTTTTAAAGGAAAGACAAAAGAGGAAATTCAAGAAATTTTTCAAAAAAAAATGAAAAACAAAATAATAGAAATGAAAATTTCGCTCTGGCCCTTTTTTGTGAAAAAAGTACCTCAAGATGAGAAAAGAATTTTTATCAAGATCATCTATTAATGAAAAACTTTGGAAAAAACTTAAAAAGCTTGAAAAACTTTTTGAATCTTTACCTTTCATTGAAGGGATTTTTATCACTGGTTCTTTGGCAAGGTTTGAGGCTAAAGAAAACTCAGATATTGATTTTTTGGTAATTACCCAAAAAAGAAGAATATTTACTGCAAGATTTTTTTTAGATTTATTTTTAAGAATTTTTAAAGAAAAAAGAACTCCTCAAAATTTTTCTCAAAAGATTTGTCTTAATCATTTTTTAGAGAAAGAAAATCTTGAAATTTCTCAGAAATCTTTATTTTCAGCTTATGTTTATTTTTTCTCACGCCCTTTTTTAGAAAGAAACAATATTTACAGAAAATTCAAACAAAAAAATCTTTGGGCCCAAAGTTTCATTCCTTTCTGGAAAAAAGAAATGAAATCTCCAATTAAAGTTGTAAAGAAAAATCTTTTTGCCAAGTTTTTAGAGAAAATTTTGGAAGGGAAAATTGGAAATTATTTTGAAAAAATTCAAGAAACTATTCAGAAAAAAAGAGCTAAATTTTTTAAAAAAAAATTTAAAAAGGGTATAATTTATCTTTCATCAAAAGAAATCATTTTGCATCTTGACTCAAAACAAAAAGAGATTGAATTTTTTAAAGTGATTGGGTATAAAAATTATTGCCCGAGTAGCTCAGAGGAAGAGCAGACGCTTCGTAAGCGCCAGGTCGTGGGTTCAAGTCCCACCTCGGGCTGAAAAATTATGAGCTTAGAAGAACTTCAAAAAGAAATTACCCTTTTGGGTGACTGTCTTTGACAAAAAAGAAAAAGAGTTCTTTGAGAAAGAAATCAAAGAAATAAAAGAATTTTTACCTTTAAGTGAAGACGATTTAGATTTAAAACTTGAAATAGAAAGAAAAATTTCTTTTTTGAAAGAAAAATTAGAAGAGATTAAAGAAAAAAAAGTCTTTGCTGGAAAATATGATAAAGGACCTGCGATTTTAGAAATTCATGCCGGAACCGGAGGAAAAGATGCAGAAGATTTTGTTGGAATTCTTGCTAGAATGTATCAAAAATTTTGTCAAAAAAAAGGATTTGTTGCAGAAACACTTTACCTTCAGGAAGGCGAAGGAGGAATTAAATCTATTTCTTTTAAAATTAAAGGAAAATATGCTTATGGACTTTTAAAAAAAGAAAAGGGAGTTCACAGACTCGTTCGAATTTCTCCTTTTTCAAAAAAAGGACTTCGCCATACTTCTTTTGCTTTAGTAGAAGTCTTTCCAGTAATAAAAGAAGGCAAAAACATTGAAATCAAAGACACAGAGTTGGAAATCCAAACATTCAAAGCCTCAGGACCTGGGGGGCAGTATGTTAACAAAAGAGAAACGGCTGTAAGAATTATTCATCTCCCAACTGGAATAAGTGTTACATGTCAAAAAGAAAGATCTTTGGAGCAAAACAAAAAAACAGCCCTTGAAATTTTAAAAATGAAAATATATCTTTTAAAAGAAAAAGAAAAAGAGGAAAAATTGAAAAAAGAAAAAGGTAAAATAGAGACTCCTTCTTGGGGGAGACAAAAAAGAAGTTATATTTTTCATCCTTACAAACTTGTCAGAGATGAAAAAACAGGGTATAAAACAAAAAATTTAGAAAAAGTTTTGGAAGGTGATTTAGATGAATTTTTATTTTTATGATTTATTTTGATAATGTAACCAAAATTTATCCTCCCAATATCGTTGGTTTGGATAATGTGAGTTTAAGTATTTCTCAGGGGGAGTTTGTTTCAATTGTGGGACGCTCCGGCGCAGGAAAATCTACTCTTTTGAAGTTAATTTTTGGAGAAGAGAAACCAACTAAAGGAAAGATTTATTTTGAAAATAAAAATTTAGTTGATCTGGCTAAGAAATCTTTACCTTTTTTGCGACGCAAAATTTCAATGATATATCAAGATTTTAAACTTTTGGATCAAAAAACAGTTTATGAAAATATAGCTTTTGGAATGGAAATAACCGGTGCTTCAGATGGGGAAATTCAAAAAATTGTTCCTCAGGTTTTAAAACTCGTTAATTTAGAAAAAAAAGAAAAATTTTTTCCTCCTCAACTTTCAGCAGGAGAACAGCAAAGAGTAGCTATTGCAAGAGCTTTAGCCTTGCGTCCTAAAGTAATTTTGGCAGATGAACCCACTGGAAATCTTGATCTTTACAATACAAAAGAACTGATAAAACTTTTTTTAAAAATAAATGAGCATAAGACAACCATCATTTTAGCAACTCACAACAAAGATGTGGTAAACTATATTAAAAAAAGAGTAATTGTTTTAAATGAAGGCAAAATTGTAAAAGACATAGAAAGAGGAAAATATATCTTATGAGAAGTCTTTTACGAGTTTTAAAATATGGTTGGCAAGAGTTTTCAAGAAATATAGGAATTTCTTTAGGGAATGCTTTTATTTTATTTTTGGCTTTTTTTCTTGTAGGAGTGGCTTTTCTTTCAAATGGACTTTCAGACAATTTTATAAAAAAACTTCAAGAAAAAGTTGATATTACCATTTTTTTTAAAGATGAGACCAAAGAAAAGGATATTTTATCTTTGGAGAAAAAATTAGAATCTTTAAAAGAAGTAAAAGAAGTAAAATATGTATCAAAAGAATCCGCTTTAAAAAAATTTAAAAAAAAGTATGAGAAAAATCCTCTCTTGATGGATGCGCTAAAAGAAGTAGGAGAAAATCCTTTTCCTGCCTCTCTTACAATTAAAGCAAAATCTCCAGAATATTATGAGAAAATTTCTCTTTTTATTGAAAAAAGTTTTCCTTTAAAATTAATTGAGAAAATTACTTATAAAGAACACAAAGATATCATTTCTCGAATTATTTCTTTTTCAAAAATCTTTCAAAAAACAGTTCTAATTGCCTCTTTAATTTTGATTATAATTGCCCTCCTTGTAACATTAAACACCATTAGACTTTCTATCTTCGCCAAAAAAGAGGAGTTAGAAATTATGAAATTAATTGGGGGGAGTAATTTTTTTGCAAGAGGTCCTTTTATTATTCAAGGAATAATTGTGGGAACATTGGGAGGAACTTTCGCTTTTCTTTTGTTTTTTTTATTTACCCTTTTTGCTTCTTCTGATGCTTTGAGTTGGTGGCAGGAGTTAGAAGTGATTGATCTTGTAAATAAGAATTTGCTTCCTCTTTTGGTAATAGAAATAGGAGGAGGAGCCTTTTTTGGATTTTTTTCTGCTTTTGTTGCCACTGAGCGCTATCTTAAAATCTAATAAAAATGGTAGGTATTCCTCAAAGTTTAATTTATTATAAATTTTCATTTCCCTGGGAGATTTTTTTTGAAAAACTAAAAATTCCTTTTTTGCTTTCTCCAAAAACCAACAAAGAAATTATAGAAAAAGGAGTGAAAATTGCTGATCCTGAAACTTGCTTTGCAATGAAAGTTTTTTTTGGACATTTAAGTTATTTAGAAAAAAAATGTGATTTTCTTTTTGTGCCCCGGCTTAAAAAAACAAAGGAAGGATTTGAGTATTGTCCCAGATTTTTTGGTCTTCCTGATTTAGCAAAAATTTTTTTTAAAAAAAAGATTTTAACTTTTGAAGTTGATTTTCAAAAAAGTTCTCCTTTAAAATATGCAAAGTTTGTAGGAAAATTTTTTAAAAAAAGTGAAAAAGAAATAAAAAAAGCTTATGAGACTTGCGAAAAAAAACTTCAAAAAGAGAGAGAAAAAAAGAAAAAAATTTTTTTTGAGAAAATTGAAAAAAAAGCTCCCAAAATTCTTTTAATTTCGCATCCCTATAATCTTTACGATGAGTTTTTAAACTTTAACCTTAAAAAAAGAATTGAAAAGATAGGTTTTGTGCCAATTTT
>CAZRAI010000016.1:7994-10292 GCA_964598115.1 uncultured Candidatus Saccharibacteria bacterium
CCAAAGGCTTTGTTTTTTTACGATTATTTACCTTTTTTTGAGACTTTTTTAAAAAAACTTGGATTTGAAGTGATTGTTTTTGAAAAAACTTCTCAAAAAGTTTTAGAGAAAGGAAAAGAACTTTTATCAGATGAGGTATGCTTGCCAATGAAGATTCTTGCCGGGAAAACCTGGTTTTTGAAAGATAAAGTAGATTTTATGTTTTTGCCATCAATCCACTCTGAAAACAAAAAAGAATTTTTTTGTGCCAAATATATTGGTCTTCCAGATTTAATTAAAAATAGAGTCTTTCCAAACATTTTAGATATTAAAATTGAATCTTTTGAAAAAAGGGAGCTTTTTTTAAGTTTTTTTTCTCTTTTTAAAAAATTTGGGAAGAAAAGAAAGGAGATTGATTCCGCTTTAAAAGAGGCTTTTTTAGCTCAAAAAAATAATGAAATAAAAAAGAAAAATTTAGAAGGAAAAAATTTTGTAGGAGTAGTAGGGCATTCTTATTTTTTAGAAGATGAGTTCTTGGTCGGAAGAATTTTAAAAATTTTAAAAGAAAAAAAGATAGAAGTTTTGTTTCCTAAAAATATTTCCAAAAAAGACAAAGAAAACGCTCTTTTGAAAATTAACCCCTCTCCTTATTTTGGTTCAGAAAAAGAAATTTTAGGATCCTTAGGCCATATGGCAAGTGAAGGAGCTTCAGGGATTATTTTTATTACTTCTTTTCTTTGCGGACCTGATTCTTTAATGATTGAGGTAGGAAAAAGATTTCTTAAAAAAATGAAAATTCCTTTTTTACATCTTGTTTTGGATGAAACCACAGGTTTTGCAGGTACCCAAACAAGAGTAGAGGCGTTTTTAGATTTTCTCAAAGAAAAAAAAGAAAAAAAGAAAATTTTTATATTTTTAGGTCCAAACCCTTTACGCCACAAAGAAAGAAAAATTGTCTTACCAAATCCTGGAGGAAAACTTTCAGTTCTTAAAAATCTTTTTTATGAAAAGTTTGGAATTGAGCTTATTTTACCAAAAGTTACTCAAAGAACAATTGAAATTGGAGCAAAACTTTCACCTGATGATACTTGTTTGCCATTTAAGGTAATTTTGGGAAGTCTTTATGAAGGTTTAGAAAAAGGGGGAGAAGTTTTAGGAATGGTTATTTCTCAAAATGCTTGTAGAATGGGATATTTTTTCAGAGTTCAACAAAGGATTCTTAAAGATTTAGGGTTTGAGTTTGAAACTTTAAGCTTATCTCCTCAAGAAAAATCTTTAAGAGGCTTTGTTTCATGGCTTAAAAAAATTTTTGGAGATTTTTCTTTAAAAGAAATTTTAGAAGCCATAATTTTAGGAGCAAAAAAACTTCAGTTGATTGATGAGATTGAGAGAAAAGTTCAAAAAATTCGTCCTTTTGAAAAAAAAGAAGGTTTGGCAGATAAAATTTATGAAAAAAGCTTTGAAGAAATTGATAAAACAAAAAATATTTTTGAGCTATATTCTTTAAAAAAAGAAATTTTCAAAAAAATTGAAAAAATTGAAAAAAAAGAGACTCAAGTTTTAAAAATCGGCATTTGCGGAGAACTTTTTGTTACTTTTGAACCTGCTTGCAATTTTTATTTAGAAAAAGAACTTGGGAAAAGAGGAGTGGTTGTAGAAAGAATAAAAAGTGGTTTTCTTTCAGAATATACTAAATTTTTTCAATTTGATCTTTTAAATAAAGAGAAAAAAAGACTTCAAAAGTATACCAAAAATTATTTAAAATATGATGTTGGAGGACATGGGCTTGAAACTTTAGGAAAAAAAATTGAACTTCAAAAAAGAGGATTTGATGGAATGGTTCATTTAATGCCATTTGGTTGTCTTCCAGAAACAGTGGCTGAAAATATTATGCCAAAAATTGAGGGAGTGCCAACTTTAACTTTATTTTGTGATGAAAAGTTTTCATCAGAACATTTCATTACAAGAATTGAGGCTTTTTTAGATATGCTTTCTTCAAAAAAATATAAAAAAAATATATGAAATTTACTTTTCCAAATTTTGGAAACTATAACATCATTTTTGAAGGAATTCTTAAAGAATTAAATGTGGATGTTGTTTCACCTCCAAAAATTACTCAAAAAACAATTAAAATTGGAGTTGAAAAATCCCCTGAACTTTTTTGCTTTCCTTTAAAAGTGAATGTAGGTGATTTTTTGCTGGCTCAAGAAAAAGGAGCAGAAGCATTTTTGATGTGGGAAAATCTTGGGGGATCATGTAGACTGAGATATTATGGAGAAATTCAAAAAAGAATTTTAAAAACAAAAAATTTTTTTATTT
>CAZRAI010000017.1:0-9588 GCA_964598115.1 uncultured Candidatus Saccharibacteria bacterium
AGCACAAAAAATATCAACTAAATCTTTTTCTTTAAGAAGCTCTTTAAGATTCTTTTTTTTGAAATATCTCAAAATATTTTTTGGGGGACATTTTTCTAAAATTTCTTTACCTTTTTCTTTCTTTAAAAAGAAAAATTTCTTTTTTGGCAAAAGAGAAAAAACATCTTTTTTTACCTCCTCCAAAGAAAACTTATCAAAAAAATTAACTTCTTTTTCAATTTTTTTTTGCAAAGCAGAAAAAACTTCTTTTGCTCTGCTTTTTTTTGATAAAAAAAGCTTTTTAAGGGCGCGAGACAAATTGAGATCATTTTCTTCTAAAACTTCTTCTAAAACATTTTCTTTTTTAATTTTTTTGAGTTCCTCTTTAAGTTTTTTTAAAATCTCTTTTTTTGTTCTTAAAAGTTTAGTTAGTTTTTTTTCTTTTTTTGTCATTTTTTTCTAAAAATAATTTTTCCTTTTTCTAAAGAAGTTTCAATCTCATTTCCTTCTTTTATTTTACCCTCAAGAATTTCTTTGGCTAAAGGAACTTCAATTAAATTTCTTATTTTTCTTTTAAGAGGACGGGCGCCATATTGAGGGGAAAAACCCTCTTTTGCTAAAAAAGAAATCACCTTTTGTGAAAAAGAAAGTTTTATTCCTTTTTCTTTTAGTCTTTTTTGGACTTCTTTGAGTTGAAGTTTTACAATCTCCTCAATTTCTTTTTGAGATAAAGGTTCAAAAACAATTATTTCATCAATCCGATTTAAAAATTCTGGTCTGAAGTATTTCTCGAGAACTCGCATCACATCATTTTTGATAAGATCATAACTTTTACCAAGCCTAAAACCTTCTTGGATTATTTCCTGCCCAAGATTGCTTGTTCCAATAATGACTGTATTTGAAAAATCAGTTGTTTTTCCCTGAGAATCAGTTAACCTTCCTTCATCAAATACCTGAAGCAGAATATTAAAAACTTCAGGATGGGCTTTTTCTATCTCATCAAGCAAAATCACAGAGTAAGGTCTTCTTCTAACCTTTTCAGTTAAATATCCTCCTTCCTCATATCCAACATAACCAGGAGGAGCACCAATGAGTTTTGAAACAGAGTGTTTTTCCATATATTCTGACATATCAATTCTCAGAGTTGCATTTTCATCTCCAAAAAGAGCCCAAGCAAGGGTTTTGGCAAGGTAAGTTTTTCCAACACCTGTTGGGCCCAAAAACAAAAATACTGCAATTGGTTTTTTTTCTTCTTTAAGACCTGCCCTTGCAATTTTAATTGCATCTACCACTGCTTTGATCGCCTCTTTTTGATTGACAATTCTCTCTTTAAGTTTTTCTTCAAGTTTTAAATATCTTTCTTTTTCTTCCTTTGTTAATTCTCCCAAAGGAATTCCAGTTAAAGAAGAGACTATTTGGGCGACATCTTCTTTTTTTACTTCTGGCACTTCAGCAAAAAATTTTTTTTGCCATTTCTTTTTTTCTTTTTTTAAGAGTTCTTTTTTTTCATCAAGTTCTTTTTTAATTTTTTGAGCAGATTTTTTCTTTTTTCGAGAAAGAAAATACTCATATTCTCGAGAAAGTTTTTTAATTTCTTCTTCAATTTTTTTAATTCTTTGAGGAAAAGTCTGGGCTTCAAGAGAAACCTTAGAGCAAGTTTGATCTAAAATGTCTATTGCTTTATCAGGTAAAAATCTATCTTTAATGTAACGGAAAGACAAAAGAACTGCACTTTCAATCGCAGAATCAGTAATTTTTACTTTATGATGTGCTTCATATTTATCTTTTAGTCCTTTTAAAATTAAAATTGTATTCTCAACAGATGGCTCTTTAACAAAAATTGGCTGAAATCTTCTTTCTAAAGCAGTATCTTTTTCGATATATTTTTTATATTCTTTAAGAGTGGTCGCACCAATCAACTTTATCTCTCCTCTTGCAAGATAGGGCTTTATTACATTTGAAAGATCTGGCGCCCCCTCGGCTGCACCTGCACCAACAATCATATGAACCTCATCCACAAACAAAATTAAATTATCTTTTTCTCTTAAAATTTCATCCAAAATTTTTTTTACTCTTTTTTCAAACTCTCCTCGATATTTAGTTCCTGCAATCAAAGTATTTAAATTAAGTTCAACAATTCTTTTTTGCTGAAGTTTTTGAGGAACTTCATTTTTAACAATTTTTTGAGCCAAGCCCTCAACAATAGCGGTTTTCCCAACTCCAGCCTCACCTATTAAAACAGGGTTGTTTTTCTTCCTTCTCAAAAGAACTTCAATTAAAGTTTCAATTTCTTTTTCTCTCCCGATTACAGGATCAAGTTTCCCTTCTTTGGCAAGTTCAGTTAAATCCCTTGAGAACTGATCCAAAGTAGGGGTTTTTGAGCGTTTTTTTTGAGGAAGACCTCTTTTTTGAAAAAGAATTTTTTCAATATCTTTTGATTTTATTCCAAGCCTTTCCAAAATTTCTTTAGCAAAAGATTCTTCCTCTGCCAAAGCCCACAAAAGGTGCTCTTCTCCTAAATAATCGTCTCCTATTTCTTGAGAAAAATAAAAAGCCTTCTCTAAAATACTTTTAAGACGCGGAGTAACTTCAAGATATTCTTTTTTAATTTCTTTTTTCCCTTTAAGAGCGTTATACTCAATAAATTTTTGAATTTCTTTTGGGTCTTTTCCTAAAGTTTTAATTATCTTTTGGACTTTTTCCTCATCTAAAATGGCATATAAAAGATGTTCAGTATCAATTTCTTTTCTTTTAAATTTTAGGGCAACTTTTCCTGCTTTTTCTAAAAATTTTTTTGTATCAGAGGAAATATAATCTTCTAAATCAAACTTTTCATAAGGAGTTTTTTCAAAAAAATCCTCAAAAGGAAAATCAAAAAACATTTCTTCAAAAGGAGAAAAAAATCTTTTTTTATCAAATTTTCTTTTACAATCTTCACAAAGATGCAAAGTTTCTTTTTTGCCTGTAGTTAAATTAAACCTTGTAAGATGGTAAACTGCCTTTTTCTTTTTACACCAAGAACAAAGCATGTTTAAAATTTTAAAAAAAGTTTAAAAAAAATTAAAGAGGAACTGTTTTTACAATCACTTCTCTTTCTCTTTCTCTTTCATCAAAATCTATTAAAACAATTTGCTGCCACGTACCCAAAACCAAATCTCCTTCTTCAACTGGTACAACAAGCGAAGGTTTAACTAAAGCAGATCTTATATGCGCCGCACCGTTTCTATCGCCCCATTTTAAATGATGTTTCCAAGGATAGTTTTCGGGAATGTATTTTTCTAAAATAGAGTGAATATCTTTTTTTATTCCTTCTTCATATTCCATTGTTGTTATCGCAACTGTTGAGCCAGCAACAAAAATAAGACAAATTCCTTCTTTAATCCTCTTAGCTTTTACGCACTCCCTTACTTTTTCTGTAATATCCACAAAATCGCAATGTCCTTTAGTTTTTACTTTGAAGCGCATTTTTATATTCTTTAATAATTTTTTCAAACTCTTTCCTTTCAATCGTTTCTTTTTCTAATAATATTTTGGCAATTTTTTCAACCAAAGAAAAATGTTTTTTTAAAATCTCTTTGGCTTTTTTTTCGTTTTGTCTAATGATATATTTTATTTCTCTATCTATTTCTTCAGCCACTTTTTCTGAAAAATCTCTTTCCGTCGCCTCTTTGCCTAAAAACATAAAACTTTCTTTTTTTCCAAAAGTTAAAGGACCCAGTCTTGACATTCCGTATTCCATCACGAGTTTTTTTGCTATCTCTGAAGCCTTTTGAAGATCAGAAGAAGCGCCGGTTGTAATCTCTCCAAATTTTAATTTTTCAGCGACATAACCTCCAAGTAAAGTTGCAATTTCTGCTTCAAATTCAGATTTTGTGTGAAAGTGTTTTTCCTCTGTTGGAAGTTTTAAAGTATAGCCAGCCGCCATTCCTCTTGAAACAATAGAAACTTTTTGAACTGGCTCTGTTTTTTTTAAAAAAGAAGCCACAACCGCATGTCCTGCTTCATGAAAAGCAGCAATCTCTTTTTCTTTTTTAGATAAAAGATGGGTTTTTCTTTGAGGACCCAGAAGTACTTTTTCAATCGCTTCTCTTAAATTATCTTGATTAATTTCTTTTTTTCCTTTGCTTGCCGCCAAAATAGCCGCTTCGTTCATTATATTTGCTAAATCCGCTCCTGAAAAACCAGGTGTTCTTTCAGCAATTTCTCTCAAGTTGACATCTTTCCCTAAGGGTTTTCCTCTGGCATGAACTTTTAAAATTTTTTCCCTTCCTTTGACATCAGGTAAGTCTAAAACAATCCTTCTGTCAAATCTTCCTGGGCGTAAAAGAGCAGGATCTAAAATGTCAGGTCGGTTTGTCGCTGCCAAAATAACAATTTTTGCTCCTCTTTCAAGCCCATCCATTTCAACCAAAATTTGATTTAAAGTTTGCTGCCTTTCACTTTCTCCTCCTCCAAGATTTATTCCTCGCAAACCACCAATAGCATCAAGTTCATCAATGAAAACAACACAGGGCTGATATTTTCTTGCTTGAAAAAAAAGATCGCGCACTCTTGAAGCTCCCACTCCTACAAAAAGTTCCATAAATTCAGATCCTGCAATTGAGAAAAAAGGAACTCCTGCTTCGTTGGCAACCGCTTTTGATAAAAGAGTTTTTCCGCACCCTGGAGGACCAACAAGCAAAACTCCTCTTGGAATTCTGGCACCCATTTTTAAAAATTTCTGAGGATTCTTTAAAAAATCCACCACTTCTTTCATTTCTTCTTTTGCTTCCTCTAAATCTGCGACATCGTTAAAAGTAACTTTTTCTTTTATTTTCTCACCGCCTGGACCAAAAAGGCGAGGTTTTGCTTTTCCAAAAGAAAATGTCTGAAAAGTTCCCTTCTCTCCCTTTTTAAAAATGGACCAAAAAAACCACAAAAGTAAAATTAAGGGTAAAATCGTTGGCAGAATCCAACCTAAAACAAAAAGCCATCCTTGATTTTCTTCCAAAAAAGTAATTTCTTTAATTTGATAAAATTTTTCAGGTTCTGCTCCAGCACTCACCAAAGTTTCCCTTAAAGATTCGTCTGGATCTTTTTGAGAAAATAACTTTTTTCCATTTTTTAAAAGAATTTCAAGTTCAACATTGCCTTTTACTTTAATTGCTTTAACTTCTCCTTGATTTATTTTCTCTGCCAATTCCTTTAAAGAAATGATTTCTTTTTGTTTTTCAAAAAATAAAAGATTAAAAAGTGCACCCAAAAAGAAAAACAAAGCCAAAAAAATCAAAAAAGAATTTAAAAATTTTTGAAATTTTGATTCTTTTTTCATTCTCATAAAGATATTATACTTCCTTCAAATTTTTTCCCTTCAATTGCTTTTTTTACCTCTTTAAGATTTTTACCAAAAATTACTTTTACCACCAAGTTAAGTCTTTCTGCAAGCCTTGTCGCCACAGGATCAAAAGGCAAAGAAAGACCTGGCTTCCATTGAGAAGGGATTAATTTTTTATATTCTTTAAAAGAAATTTTTTTAATAGGTTTTGCATCTTTAAATCTTTTGGGATCTTTATCATAAACATAACCAATATTTGTTAAACTAACAACCTCTTTTGCCCTGAATTTTTTTGCCAAAAGAGTACAAACATAATCGGTTGACCAACCTGGCCTTGTTCCGGCGCCAAAAATTAATTTTGGCTCTCCTTTAATTTTTTTTCTGATGTTCTCTATAATCACAGGATAGGCAATTTCGCGAAAGATTGTTCTTAAAAAATGGGCATTTAGCCTTGTTGCATGAATTCCTAACCAATCTTTATCTTCATTAACTACTTTAGTAATTTTAGAGGCGCTCATTTGATAAAAACGGGCGGTAAACCCGCCCCCAACAACAATCACAAAATATTTTCCTTTTTTAATTTCCCTTAAAATAAATTTCCTAAATTTTTTAAGAAACTCAATATCAAAATTTCCATTTAAAAAAAGCAAGGATCCTCCAAGACCAAGAATTTTGTATTCTTTCATGCTTCTTCTAAAATCAATTTTCCATTTTTGATTTTGATAATTCTCACTTTAATTTCTCTTCCAACAAGTTTTTGAAGATTTTTTTTAATTTCCTCTAAATTAGGGTTTTCAAGTCGAGGAAAAGTTTCTTCTTTAATTTTTGAAATTGGCAAAAACCCTTGGGTTCCAAAAAGATTAAAAAGAAGTCCGCCTCTTGTAGCAGAAAAGGGCTTTAGCGTCAGTACTTCTTTTTTCTCAATCAATTCTTTGATTTTCTCAAGCTTTTTTTCTTCTTTTGCTTCAAAAAAAGAAAGAGAAAGATATCCCTCGCCTAAACAAACTTCAGGAATGTGATCATCATATTTGATAATCTTTACCAAAATTTTATCTCCAGGTTTAATTTTTTTGGGAGATAACCCCCCTTTTTTTAAATCATCAAAACTCAAAGCACCAGTTTTAAAAGAGGGAATTTCTACTAATACTTTTTGATGTTGAGTTGAAATAACTTCTCCTTCTACGATTGTGCCCAAAGAAGGTGGTTTTAAAAGTTCTTTCCATTCTTTAAGATAACCTTTTTCTTTTTGCATAAAAAATTTCCAATTATTATAATTTCTCCTTTAAAACAATGCAAGATTATATCTTTTTAAAAAATGTCAAAGTTCATAATTTAAAAATTAACTCCCTTAAAATTCCAAAAAGAAAACTTGTTGTCATCTGTGGCGTTTCTGGCTCTGGGAAATCATCTTTGGCTTTGGATACTCTTTTTGCTGAAGGACAAAGAAGATATGTTGAAAGTCTTTCTTCTTATGCGCGTCAATTTTTGGGAGTGATGAAAAAGCCTGAGGCTGACAAGATTGAAGGTATTTCTCCTGCAATTGCGATTGAACAAAAAGGGCTTTCCAAAAATCCTCGCTCAATTGTCGGAACCGCAACCGAAATTTATGATTATCTAAGGCTTCTTTTTGCAAGAGTTGGTGAAGTTCATTGTCCAAAATGTGGCAGAAAAATTCAAAAACAAACTTTAGATGAAATTGTAGATAAAATTTTAAAAATCAAAGATGAAGTTTATATTTTTTCTCCGGCAATTTTTCACAAAAAAGGACAGCACAAAAAAGTGCTTGAAGAAATTGAAAGAGCAGGATTTTTAAGAGTAAGAGTGGACAAAACTTTAATCACAATTGAAGAGGCTTTGGATTTGGATTTAGATCCTAAAAAAAGACACACAATTGAGGTTTTGGTGGACAAATTTTTTCCAGAAAAAGAAGAAAGATCAAGAATTGCTGATTCCTGTCAGCAGGCTTTAAAAATTGGGAAAGGAATTTTTTTTGCTTTTTTAAAAAAAGAAAAAAAAGAAATTCCTTTCTCTGAAAAATTTTCTTGTCCTAAATGTAATATTGCTTTGCCAGAGATAGAACCTCGGCTTTTTTCTTTTAATTCACCTTTGGGAGCTTGTCCTTTATGTGGAGGACTTGGAGAAACAATGGAAGTTGACAAAGACTTGGTTGTTCCTGACAAAAACTTATCTTTGGCTGAAGGAGCAATTGCGCCTTGGGCTTATGCTTCTCATAAAATCGGAAGACAGAGTTATTTTTGGTGGAAACTAAAAGAACTTTCTCAGGATTACAACTTTTCTTTATATACTCCTTTTAAAAACTTGCCAGAAAATATTCAAGATATTTTGCTTTATGGAGATGGTTATTTTGAAGGAGTAGTACCTTTTTTAGAAAGAAAATGGAAACAGGCTGAAAGTGAAGCAGTAAGAGAGGAAATTGAAAAATATATGAGAGTAAAAACTTGCTCTTTGTGCCATGGGCAAAGGCTAAAAAAAGAAGCTTTGAGTGTGAAATTTTTTTCAAAATCAATCTGGGAAATAACTGAAATGACAATTGAAAAAGCAAAAAAGTTTTTTGAGAAATGTTTAAAGAAACTCAAAGGAGAAAAACGAAAAATTGGAGAGCCAATTTTAAAAGAGATTATTGAAAGGTTAAATTTTCTTGAAGATGTTGGAGTGGGGTATCTTTCGCTTTCTCGAAAAACAGGCACGCTTTCTGGAGGTGAGGGAGAAAGAATTAGGCTCGCCTCACAGCTTGGAGCAAAACTTACAGGAATTACTTATATTTTAGATGAACCTTCAATTGGACTTCATCCAAGAGATTTAGACAAATTAATAAAAAATCTAAAAAAACTTCGCGATTTAGAAAACACTGTCATTGTTGTTGAGCATGATCCAAAAACAATTCTTTCTGCTGATTGGGTAATTGAAATTGGACCAGGAGCCGGGAAAAAAGGAGGAAGAGTTGTTTTTGAGGGAAAAGCAAAAAAACTCCTTTTGGCAGATACTTTAACTGCAAAATATTTAAAAGGAGAACTTCAAGTTAAAATCTCTCAGAATTTTTCTTTTCCAAAAAAATATCTTGTTGTTGTTGGAGCTAGGGAACATAATCTTAAAAATATTACCGTAAAGTTCCCTTTAGGAAAATTTATTTGTGTCACTGGAGTTTCAGGTTCTGGAAAATCAACTCTGGTAAATGATATTTTAGGCAAAGCTTTGATGAAAAAATTTTATCAAGAAAAAGAGGAACCTGGTTTACATCAAAAAATTTTAGGATGGGAAAATTTAAAAAGAGTCAGAATTATTGATCAATCACCAATTGGAAAAACCCCTCGCTCAAACCCAGTTACCTATATCAGCGCCTTCTCTCATATTCGGGAAATTTTTGCTAATCAAAAAGAGGCAAGAATTCGTGGTTACACGCCCTCAAAGTTCTCATTTAATCTTAAAGATGGACGGTGTGAGGCTTGCCAGGGTCAGGGATACAAAAAAGTTGAAATGTATTTTTTGCCTGATATGTATGTAGAATGTGAAGTGTGTAAAGGAAAAAGGTATCAAAGAGAAGTTTTAGAAATTGAGTTTAAAGGGAAAAATATCGCTGAAGTTTTAGAAATGAGCGTAGATGAGGCGTTTTTGTTTTTCAAAAAATTCTCTCCTCTTGAAAGAAAGCTTAAAACTCTAAAAGATGTAGGTTTGGGATATATTGAACTGGGACAACCTGCCCCGACTTTATCTGGAGGAGAAGCTCAAAGAGTAAAATTAGCAGAAGAACTTTGCAAAAAAGAATCTGGAGATGCTCTTTATATTCTTGATGAACCAACAGTAGGCTTGCATCCAGATGACATCTCAAAACTTCTTAAAGTTTTAGAAAAATTAAAAGACCGAGGGAATACCATCATTGTCATTGAGCATAATTTAGATGTGATAAAAAATGCAGATTGGATCATTGATTTAGGTCCTGAGGGCGGAGATAAAGGAGGAGAAATTGTTGCTGAAGGTCCTCCAAAAGAAATTGCCAAAAACAAAAAATCCTACACTGGCAAATTTCTCAAAAAAGTCCTTTAAAACTTTCTTTTTAAATTTTTGCCCGGGGTGGGATTTGAACCCACACGGGAAAGCTCCCACCAGGTCCTAAACCTGGCGCGTCTGCCAATTCCGCCACCCGGGCTTTTTATAAAATTATAGCAAAACAAAACCCCCTGCCAATTTCAGCAGGGGGGTTTTAGCCTGATCTTTCTTCCTCTCTTTACACACCTACAACTGTTCTTACAAGAGTTGGAATTACTTTTGCTAAAGCA
>CAZRAI010000018.1:0-9532 GCA_964598115.1 uncultured Candidatus Saccharibacteria bacterium
CTTTAGGATTTCCACGACCAGAATATGCTCATATTCCTTTAATTTTAGGAAAAGACAGATCAAAACTTTCAAAAAGACACGGAGCAGTAAGAATTAGAGACTACAAAGAAATAGGGATTTTGCCCGAAGCAATGGTAAATTATCTCGCTTTGCTTGGTTGGTCCTCAAAAGACAATCGCGAATTTTTCTCAATGGAAGAGTTAATTGAAAAATTTTCATTAAAAGATGTTCATAAAGGAGGAGCCATTTTTTCTCAAAGAAAACTTGAATGGATAAATCAACTCTGGATGAGAAAATTGGAAATTAAAGATTTGGCAAAAAGAGCAATTCCTTTTTTGAAAAAAGCAAGTTTGATAAAAGATGATTATGATTTTGAAAAAATTAAAAGTATTGTTCGTGTTGAAAGAGAGAGAATGAAAAAACTCTCAGATTTACCAGAGATGACAGATTTTTTCTTCAAAGAGCAAGATTATGATTCAAAACTTCTTTTCTGGAGGGGAATGACAAAAGAGAAACTTCTTTTATCATTGAAAAAGTCTTTGGATTTAATAAAAAAAATTCCAGAAGAGAGTTTTGTTGCGATGCATCTAAAAGATGTTTTTTTAAAAGAGGCAGGAAAATTTTCAGAGGATAGGGGAGAACTTCTTTGGCCCTTGAGAGTATCTTTGTCTTTTAAAAAAGCTTCTCCTCCTTTTTTTGAGATAATGGAAATTTTAGGAAAAAAAGAGACAGAAAAAAGAGTAGAACTTGCGATTAAGAAAATAGAAAATTTATGAAAAAGAAGATTTCAAAAATATTGATTTTCCTTTTAAGTTTTTTTGTTTTTGGCTTTGTTTTTTGTCTTGCCCAGGATGATCCTTTAAAAGAATTTGAAGATTTTAGAAAGAAAACTGAAGAGTGCCAAAAAATTTCTGATCCTCAAGAGGCGTTGGAGTGTATTTACAAAGTTCAGAATGATCTTCAATCCTGGATGAAAAAAACAGAAAAAGAAATTCAACAAAAAATCGAAACTTTATCTCAAGAGAAAATTTCTCTTAAAAGACAGATAGAATATCTTGATAGCCAGATTGCATACAACAATCTAAAAATTAGATATACTCAGGATCAAATAAACCTTTTAAGTTTTGATATTGAAAATACCAAAAAATACCTCGAAGAAGCAGAAAAAAGAATTCAAAATTTAGATGAAAAAATAAAAGAAACAAAAAGGACTTTATCTTTGAGTTTAAGAGATTTTTATACCTCTGATCAGGGAAAAGAAATCCTAAGGGTTCTTTTTGAAAAAACTTCTTTAAGTGATGTGTTTTCGGTGAAAACTTATTATGAGAAATTCCAACAAAAAATTGAAAATCTTTTATCAAAACTTGAGAAAGAGAAGAGAGATCAACAAAAAATTAAAGAGGATCTTTTAAAACAAAAAAAAGATCTTGAAAGAAAAAAAGAAGACCTTGAACAATACAAAGTATCGCTTGAAGATATTAAAGTAAAACTCGCTTATGATAAAAGACAAAAAGAAGTTTTACTTGAAATTACAAAAGGAGATGAGAAGAAATTTCAGGAGATAATGGAAAACATTAAAAAACAGGCTGAGAATTTACTTAGCGGACTTCGTGATTTTGCGGCTACCCTTAATATTAAAAAATTAGGAAATTGGGCAAGGTTTGAAGTTCCTCTTTTTTATCAAACAGATCCACGGTGGGCTAATCTTTTTTTAGGTCCTTCTCCTTATACAGTGGGAAAGTATGGTTGTGCAGTGGCGTCAGTAGCAATGATTTTTTCTTATTATGGAAAAAATGTTACACCGGCTACTTTAGCTCAGGATTATCAAATTTTCGCGTGTAGCGGAAAGACTGGTGATTTTTGCTGGAATAATGTTTCTCATTACGGAATGAGGGTTTCTACTCTTGTGGGGCATACTTTCCCTAATGAAATTAATTTAGATAATTACTTTCAACCTGGAAGGCCAATGGTTGTTTTTGTAAGTAGAGGAGATAAAAAATATCGTGGTCATTATGTGGTTGTGACAGGTAAAGTGAATAATAAATATGTTGTAAATGATCCTATTTTAGGTACTGTTTATTTGGAGGATACAAAAAAAATGATTCATGATTATGTTTTAGCGGAGTATAAAATTGAACAACAACCGATTGTAGATGAGATAATTATCTATACACCGGTTTCATGATTTTCTCCCTTCTCAAAAAAATCATTTTTTCTATTTTAATTAATGCTTTTGCTCTGTGGGTTGTGGTTGAAATTTTGCCTGGAGTTAAATTTGAAGGAGGAATTTTTGATTATCTTTTTGCAGGATTTGTTTTTGGTTTAATTAATTTTTCTTTGAAGCCAATTTTAAAAATTTTATCTTTTCCTTTGATTATTTTGAGTTTTGGAACTTTCACTTTTTTAATTAATCTTTTTTTGTTTTGGCTTTTTGATAAGATTTTAGAAAGTCTTACAATTGAAGGATTTTTTTCTTATATAGGTGCAATGCTTATTATGAGTCTTGTGAATTTTCTTCTTTCTTTTTTGAAAGAATAATTTCTTGGTGAGGATAAGCAAGTTCAATTTCTTTTTCTTTTTTTATTTTTTCTAAAATTTTTTGAGAAACTTTTGAGGAAACTTCTTCTCTTTTTGAAGCCAGAGTATAGTAGCGCAAAACCACATCCATTCCGCTTGGTTGAAACCATGATCTTACATAAGGATTTTTTACTCCAGAGAAAGAGCGTGCAGAGGCAAGAACAATTTTTTTAACTTTTTCAAGGTTGCTCTCAAAGGTAACAGCGAATTTTATCTGATCAAGAATGTACTCATCCTGTTGGGTGTAGTTGATAATATCCACTTCAAAAAGTTTAGCATTTGGAATTAAAATTATTCTGCCCGAGGTCTCTTCAGATGGAATTGTCCCTCCGATTTCTCGGATGTGAATATGAGTTAAAGTAATGTCTATAATATCCCCTTTGACTTTTCCAATAATAACTCTATCACCGATTTCAAATGGTCTTTTAATCACAACCATTAGCCAGCCTGCAATTCCGGTAATTGGTCGTTGAAGTGCCCAACCAAGAGCAGCCGAAAGAAGCCCTGCGGTGATACCAATGCCTGCAATTGAACCAGTATAGGAAAGGATTGCAAAAATGAGTGCTAATCCAACAAGTAAATACCTTAAAACCTGAAAGAAAATTTGAATATTTGATTTTTCTTTTTTATCTTTAGCATGTTTTATTATCTTTTTTTCGCAAATTTTTATTGTCCAGTTGATGGTTAAATAGAGCAAAACAAAAAATAAAATACCTCTTAAAATTTTCCATACACTTTCCCAATTTATGGCAAAAACTTCATTCATATTTTTTAATTGATTATATAAAATTTTTAAGTATGAACAAAAAACCGCCATTAATTGTAATTTTGGGTTATACTGGTTCTGGAAAAACAGAGTGGGGAATTTTTTTGGCAAAAAAATTTAATGGAGAGATAATTTGTGCTGATTCGCGCCAAATTTACAAAGAAATGAACATTGGTACCGCTAAACCAGAAATTGAAAAAGAAGAAATTATTGATAAAGAAAAAGCCAAAATTGTAAAAGGTGTTCCTCATTATCTTTTGGATGTTTTAGATCTTAAAAAAGATTATTCCGCCGCTCTTTTTAAAAAAGATGCAAAGCGCATCGCAAAAAAAATTTTAAAAAGAAAAAAAATTCCTTTCCTTGTTGGTGGGACTTATCATTATATTCAAGGAGTGGTTGAAAATTTTGAATTTCCAAAAGTTCCTCCTCAAAAAAAACTAAGAGAAAAACTTTCCCAAAAAACAGAAAAAGAACTTTTTTTAATTTATCAAAAACTTGACCCAGAGGGGGCGAAATTGATTGAAAAAGAAAATAAAAGAAGACTTATCCGGGCAATTGAAGTTTGCATTATCACAAAAAAAACTTTTTTTTCTCAAAGAAAAAAAGGTGAAAGAGATTTTGAAGTTTTAAAGATTGGAATTGAACTCCGCTCAAAAGATTTAGAAAGAAAAATTAAAAAAAGGCTTGATAAAATGTTAAAAAAAGGACTTGAAAAAGAAGCAAAGTTTCTTTTTGAAAAATACGGAAAAATCCCTTCTCTTTTGACAATTGGTTATAAAGAATGGTTTCCCTTTTTTGAAGGGAAAATAAAAAGAAAAGAGGCAATAGAGGAAATTTTGAAAAATACATTGGATTATGTAAAATATCAAAAAAAATGGCTTAAAAAAGATAAAGAAATTCATTGGTGTTTTAAAAAAAAAGAAGCAGAAGAATTAATTAAAAATTTTTTAAAAAAATGCAAATAAGGATTAAAGCCACAAATATCACTCTTTCCCAAAATATTAAAAAATACATTGAAGAAAAAATCGCACCAATTGAGAAATTTTTAGAAACAAACTCTGAAATAAAAGCAGATTTTGAAATTGAAAAACTTCCGCATCACAAAAAAGGGAAGGTCTTTCGAGCAGAGGTGAATATACTTTTGGGGCAAAAACTTTTCCGAGCAGAGACTTTAAAAGAAGATCTTTATCAAGCAATTGTTGAGGTAAAAGATCTTTTGCAAAGAGAGTTTAAAAAATTCAAAGGGAAAAGGAGAGAAAAAATAGAAAAAGGAGCAAGAGAAGCGAGAAAGAAGTGAAATGATTTATGGAAAAAATAAAAAATATTGTTGCTTATAAAATTTTAAACTCAAGGGGGGAAGAAACAATTAAAGTGAAAATTTTTTCTCAAAATTTTTTTGCTGAGTTTTCTTTGCCTCAGGGGAAAAGTAAAGGAAAGTATGAAGCCTGCTATTTAGCGCCAAAAAAAGCAATTGAAAATATTGAAAAAATCATTTTCCCCAAAATTAAAAACAAAAAAGTTAATTTTCAAAAAATTGATCAAATTTTACTTTCTTTAGATAAAACATCAAATAAAAGAAAAATTGGAGGAAATGCTACTCTTGGAGTTTCAATTGCTTGTGCAAAACTCCAAGCAAAAGCTGAGAAAAAGCCTCTTTTTTTATTTCTCGAAAGATTTTTTAAAAAGAAAAAAAAGAAAAAATTACCTTTTTTGTTAATGAATGTCATCAATGGAGGGTTACATGTAAAAGGAGGAGTTGCTTTTCAGGAATACCATCTCATTTTAAAAGAAAAGTCTTTAAAAGAAAGTGTCTTTTTGGGGGCTCGACTTTATCGAAAACTCGGAGAAAAACTTGAAACAAATATTGGAGATGAAGGAGGATATGTTGCCCAAATGCAAGATGAAAAAGAACCTTTAGTGTTGCTTCAAAAAATTAAAAAAGGAAAAAAAGTTTCTTTGGGCTTAGATGTAGCAGCCAGTTCTTTTTTCAAAAATGGGAAATATTTTCTTAAAAATAAAACATTAAGTTTTGATGAACTTTTGAATTTTTATTTAGAACTTGAGCGGAAGTTTGATCTTTTGTATCTTGAAGATCCTTTTGAGGAAACCGGTTTTGAGAAATTTTCTCTTTTAAGAAAAAAACTTAAAAAGACTTTAATTTGTGGAGATGACCTTACTGTTACCAATAAAAGAAGACTTAAAGAGGCAATTGAAAAATCATCGATTGATCTTTTGTTAGTAAAACCAAACCAAATTGGAACCTTATCCGAAACGATTGAAGCAATCAACTTTGCAAGGGAAAACAATATTGATGTTGTTGTTTCTCACCGAAGTGGGGAGACAGAGGATGCTTTTATTGCTGATTTAGCAGTTGCTTGCAATGCCTGGGGGGCTAAATTTGGAGCCCCTGCGAGAGGAGAAAGAACCATTAAATATAATCGTCTAATTGAAATTGAAAATGGATATTTTTAAAGCCTGTTTTTTGGGAATTTTACAAGGATTAACTGAATTTTTACCTGTATCCTCGTCAGGACATTTAGTTTTGTTTCAAAAAATTTTCCATCTAAATGAAGCACCGATTTTTTTTGATACCATGGTTCATTTTGGAACTTTTTTTTCTTTGCTTTTTTACTTTAGAAAAAGTTTAAAAGAGATCTTCAAAAAAGATTATCTTTGGCGACTTTTTTTAGGGAGTTTACCAATTGTAATTTTTGGTTTTTTAATGAGAAATAAAATTGAAGAAATATTTGATTCTTTATTTTTAACTGGAATTTCTTTTTTTATAACCTCTTTTTTACTCTTTCTAACTCTTTTTTTTAGAGAAAAAAAAGAAGAGATTTCTTTTTTTGACGCTTTTTTTATCGGAGTTTTTCAAGCCTTAGCCCTTTTACCTGGTGTTTCTCGTTCAGGAACTACTTTATCTGCAGGGAATTTTCTTTCGATTTCTTATAAAAAAAATTTTAAATTTTCTTTTCATTTAGGAATGATTGCTATTTTTGGAGCAGTTATTTTACAAACAATGAACATTCACAAAGTTTCAAATGAAGAAGTTAAAATGAGTTTTTTGGGATTTATTTTTGCCTTTCTTTCTGGGATTTTCGCCTTAAATTTTTTGGCAAAAATTTTTTTTAAGAGAAAACTTTACCTTTTCTCTTTTTATACTTTTCTTTTGGGAATTTTTTGTTTAATCTATTATTTTTTATGAGACAATATCTTATTTCTAACAGAACCTCTTGGTTTAAAAAAGATACAAAAAAGACTTGTATTTTTTGTGAAGCAATTAAAAAGAAAAAGAACAAAAAATTTTTGCTTTTGTATGAAGGAAAAGAAAATTTTATTTTAATGAATCTTTTTCCCTATAATGTTGGACATTTAATGATTGCTCCCAAAAGACATCTTAAAAATTTAGAAGATCTAAAAGAAAGTGAATTTAAAGAAATGTGGGATTTAATTAAAAAGTCTTTAAAAATTTTAAAAAGAGCACTTCATCCTATAGGTTTTAATATCGGTTTCAATATTGGAGAGATTGCAGCTGCTTCTCAGGAACATTTGCATTTGCATATTGTTCCAAGATATAAAAGAGATTATGGTTTTATGGAAGTGATTGCAGAAACAAAAGTTTTATCTGAACCCCCAGAAAAAACTTTTGAAAGACTTTTGAAATATTTTAAAAAAATAAAATGATGAGGGAAATTTTTTTAAATTTTGGGAAGCAGTTTTTGCTAGAAAAAGAAGGAGAAAAAATAGGAAAAAAACTAAAAAGAAAAGTTAAAAATGTCCTTTTTTGTGGAATGGGAGGGTCAGGTCTTCCAGGAAGATTGCTGATTGAAATTTTAAAAGAAAACCCTCAAATTAAAAAAAAAGAAATTAACTTTACTTTTTGGCAGGATTATTTTTTACCCAAAAATATCAAAAAAGATACTCTTTTGATTACTATTTCTTATTCAGGTAATACTGAGGAAACAATCTCTAATTTTCTTGAAGGAAAAAAAAGAAATTTTGAGATTGTTACTCTATCTTCTGGAGGAAAACTTGAAAGATTAGCAAAAAAAGAAAAAAACCCTTTTTTAAAAATTCCTTCAGGTTTTCCTCCAAGGTGTGCCCTGGGTTATCTTTTTTCATCAATCGTAGGAGTGCTTGTTGGGAAAGGAATTTTGAAAAAAAATTTTGGAAAGGAAGTTTTTCTTTTAAGAGAAAAACTTCAACCAAGAGTTTTTGAAAAAAAAGGAAAAGATTTGGCAAAAAAATTTTTCCAAAAAATTCCTTTAATTTATTCAACCTCGCGTTTTAGAGAGACCGCAAGGATTATCAAAATAAAAATTAATGAAAATGCAAAACTTCCTTGTTTTTTTAATGTTTTTCCTGAACTTTGTCATAACGAAATGACAGGAATTGGGGAAACAAAAAATGAAAATTTGCGCAAAATATTTAAAGTTCTTTGCCTTTTAGATAAAAAAGATTTTTTCCAAAACAAAAAAAGAATAAAAATTTTTAAAAGAATTTTTGAGAAAAGAAAAATTGAGGTTGAAATTTTTGAAATCATAGGTGAGAGTTTTTTAGAAAAAATTTTCAATACAACTCTTTTGGGAGATTGGCTCTCTTTCTATTTAGCAAAACTTCAAGGAGTTGATCCAGTGCCAGTAAAATTAGTGGAAGAGTTTAAAAAACTTTTGAAAGAGTAAAAAATATGAGTGATTTTTTATGGCCCGAAAGTTTGCTTTCTATTTTTGATAACTTTTTAAAGAAAAATAAAATTCCTCATACAATTTTGCTTGCAGGACCTCAAAAATTAGGAAAAAAGACTTTTGCAAAAAATTTTGCAAAATATTTATTTTTTCATCAAAAAGAAGATTTTTTCTCTTTTATGCAAAAAGAGTGCCAATGCAAAGACTGCGAAAAAATGAAAAAAGGGAAATTTCCAGATTTTTTTGAAATTTCTCCTGAAAAAGAAATAATTTCAATTGAAAAAATAAGAGAACTCAGAAAAAAAATTTCTTTTTCTTCTTTTTCTTTTTGCAAAATTGTTTTGATTGATGAAGCCGAGAAAATGACAAAAGAAGCTGCTTCTGCTTTTTTGAAAATTCTTGAGGAACCCCGAGGAAAAACTATTTTTTTTCTTGTTTCAAGTTTTCCTTCAACTCTTTTAAAAACAATTCTTTCTCGCTCAGAAATTATAAAATTCCATCCCTTTTCAAAAAAAAATCTTATAAATTTTTTTAAAAATGAAGATGAGAAGTTTTATCAAGAGAAAATAGAACTTTCTTTGGGAAGACCCGCTCTTTTAAAAGATTTTTTTCTTGACGAAAATAAATTTTTATTATATAACTTTTACATTGAAAAAATTGGGGAATTAAAAAAGATGAGTTCAGAAGAGAAGATGAGCTTAGGTATGGAGATTGCTCAAAATAAGGAAAAAGATGTGATTATAGATTTGATAAAAGTTTATTTTTTGGATGTGATAAAAATTAAAGAAGGAATTGAAAATATAAATTTTGAAACAAAAAAAGAAAAAATGAAAAAAAATTGGGAAAGTTTTTCTTTAAATAAGATTAAAGAGTATTTAAAAAAAATTGAGAAAGTTCATAATTTGGCTTTATTTTCAAAGGTTTCAAAAGGGTTTCTTTTTGAAGGACTATTTTTGAGTTTATGATTCAGAGTATTTTAATGATAATAATTTTAGGGGCGCTCATTTTTTATCCACTTGATAAAAGTGGTCTTTTATCGTTGGAAAAAGAAGTTTTTTTGACATCTCAGCCTTATAGAGTTTATTTTTCAAAAGATGGGGGAGAGGATTTTGTAAAAGTAAAAATTAAATCTTATCCTGATGAAAAAAATTTTGTTTTTTTACCAAATGAAAAAAATTTTTTAGTTTTTGGTAAAGGAAAAATTTTCCAAAAAGAAAAAGGAGGGGGTTTTCTTTTTGCTAAAATTTCTTTTAAAAAGATTCCTTCAGAGATAAAGTTAGAAAAAATAAAAGGAATATTCTGGGACAAGGAAATATCAAATAAACTTTATATCATCGGTGAAAAAAAGAGAAAAAGTGCTCTTTTTGTTTCTTTTGATAGAGGAGAAAGTGCAGAAGTTCTTTATGAAATGCCTTTTCCTGAAAGAATTACTGCTTTTTCGCAAGATCCTTTTTTTCCAAACATTCTTTATCTTGGAACATCCAAAGGAAACTTTTTAGTTTCA